>PXDC01000496.1 GCA_003565135.1 Verrucomicrobiota bacterium | reverse complement strand
GAGCATGTCACCGTGGTCGGAAGTGAAAAGGATCACGGTATTGTCGAGGATGCCTTCTTCACGCAATGTCCCGATAACGACCCGAAGCTGATGGTCGATTTGCGTACACAGCGCGTAAAATGCTTCGCGCGCTTCTTCGGCCGCCCCGGGATGATCGCTTGCGAGCAGGTTGCGACGGACGCGGAGGGCGGGAGGAAGCTGTTCCGGCGATCGCGCCCATTCGGCACAAGGGGGCGGAGTCGGACGATCCTTTTTGTACAACTCGAGATAATACGGGAGAGGCACGAGCGGGGGATGGGGATGCGGATGAGATAGGTAGAAAAATCCGGGGCGTGTGGGGTCGCGGCGGCGCAGGGCGCGGCACATCTGGTCGGTGACCCAGTTCGTGACGTGCAGGCGTTCCTCGAGGTGCCACGGGCGCACCACGTACTGGTTGTTGCTCATGCCGTGGGCGAATTGGCGTCCCGGCTGCCCGTTGTCGGCGAGAAACATCTCGTAATCGTCGACCACCCCGAACTGTCGCCGCCCCTCCTCGGCCAGCAGCACTTCGTCGAATCCGATCCGGTTCCGCTGCGGGTAGACATGAAGTTTGCCCACGGCGAATGTCTGGTAGCCGGCGTTGCGGAAGCTTCCGGCAAGGGTGGGGAGCTCGGGCATGCGTAGGGTGTCCCGGTACACGCGGTCGCCGTGCGTGCGCGGTGCGGTCCCGGTCATCATCGACCTCCGGGCCGGAATGCAGACGGGACATTCGCTGTAAGCGCGTGAAAAGAACGTGCCGCACCGGCTCAATTCGTCGAGGGTCGGCGTCCGGATGTCCGGGTGGCCCGCAAAAGCCAAAAGATCTCCGGGCCAGTGATCGGTGGCGATCAGAAGGAGGTTTGGGCGTTCGTTCATGGGCGAAAGTGCGTAGGTGGAATCCTTGTTTGATTCATGGGGGTTGCGGGCCGGTTTCCGCTTTGGTGTAAGGCGGCTCCGAGCAACGCCTTCATTAGGCCTGGGAACCCGGGACTTCGGGTCAAGCTCCCTTTCGCGCCGTGGAGGATAGTCCAAAACATTTGGAATTCTGTCAATTGTCTTTCCGGGATCGAATATGCAAGGGTTAAACGAATGGAATCAGAAGAGACAGATCGCCGCATCCCCGATGAATCCGTTGTCGCGTTTTCCCTGATCGGAAGTGGAGCGGTCCGGGAACACCCGGAACGGGCGGGCACGTGTCAGGTGGTGCGGATCGGTGATCAAGCGATCCTGGTGGACTGCGGGCGCCGGGCGGTGGCGAACCTCGTCCGTTTCGGATACCAGGCGGAGGACTTCCGGACGATCCTGATCTCGCACTTGCACTTCGATCACACTTGCGACCTGGCGCAGTTGATTCTTCTCTCGTGGGTCCGGGGCCGTACCGAGCCGCTGCGGTTTTTCGGTCCGCCCGGCTTGCGGGATTTTCTCGAATACGGCGTGCGCCGGGCGTACGCCGAGGATATCCGGAGCCGTTTGGCCCACGGCAAAGATCCCAAAGGCGTCGAATGGGAGGTCGTCGAACTGGATAAAGACGGAGCGTTTCTCAAAGAAAACGGGGCGGTTTTCTCGGCGCTGAAAACCGCCCACGGTGGGATGGCCAATTACAACTACCGCTTCGACACCGAAGATTGCTCTCTGGTGGTCACAAGCGACACCGAGCCGGACCCTCGTCTGGCGGAGTTTTGCCGGAATGCGGACCTCCTGGTCATCGAATGTTCCGGGACCGCCGAGTTCCTCGCGAGCCAGCCTTGGGGCGCCTGGCACATGACACCGGAGGAGATCGGGGTTCTTGCGGCTGAAGCAGGGGTCGGCGAAGTGATCCTCAAGCACCTGGTCATCGACAGTTGGTGCGAAGACGCCGAGATCCTTGCGGATATGGCCCGCCTGGTTGGCGAGCGTTTCGACGGAAAGGTCACCGTCGGTTCGGACGGATTGGAGGGAACGGTCGGTCCCGCCGGTCTGCGGGAAGGGCCTCCGGGGCTCGGGACGGATGTGTCGACAGCGCCATTGCGTCCGCTGTCGCAAGGAGGATAAAGCCATGAAAACGAAGGGTGAAAACAAAACTGCCTTCACCCTGATCGAACTGCTTACGGTCATAGCGATCATCGGGATTCTCGCGGCGATCCTGATTCCGGTCGTGAGCGCCGTTAGAGAGAGCGCGCGTTCGGCGCAATGCATGTCAAACTTGCGGCAGATCGGGCAGGGGATTCAGCTTTACGCCGAAGACCACGGCGGGCGGGCGCCGATGGCACGGAACGTGAGCGATGACGGGACAGGCGGCCCGGCCCCGGGAGGTCCGAACAGTCACATGACCTTCCATTACACGATCTGGACCTACGTCGGTTACCGATTGGAGGAGTATTCGCTTGCGGGGACAACGAGTGGCAATAGGGCCAATTCACAACATCTCAACAGCGAAGTGGAAAACATCTTTCACTGTCCCACCACACGAAGCCGCGGCCCGATCTACGTGCCGCGGGCCTCGGGGGATGCGGGATGGCAATACGCCTACGCCTGGAACGAGGGGCCTGGCGACAACGTTCATACCGGCGCACCGATTTTTCAATTGCCGTCGCCCTCGCTAACCGCGGCCGTGGTGGAAGCTTATCATTGGAGGGTGGCGCCGACCCGCTGGTACCTCGAGTTCGGGCTTATTCCTCACAACGGGGCCAGCAACGTGCTGTTTTACGACGGTCATGTCGAACGCCTTGCCTACAACGAGTTCCCGGAAGCTTCCGCCGAGGGAATAGAAGGTATTTTCTGGACCGGATGGCGATGAGAACCATCAAACTTCGGCAACGACTCAGAGCAAACCCATACACCAAAAGGAACGAAAACGATGACGAAAAAAACACTGATCACCGGACTCAAATTATGTCCGGTTTTTGCCTTCGGGCTTATGGCGGCGCAGGCGCAGGAGATCCCGCAGCCCCTGGTCGAATTTACCTTCGAAGGAGAATCGCTGGCGAATACGGGATCTCTGGGAGGAGAGGGCGTTTTCGAGAATCCCCGCGGAGATGACGAGGACATTCCGACGTTCGGTTCGAACCTGATCCCGGGAACAACCGGGTTCGGACCCTCTGCAACAAACCTGGACAATACCTTCGTCGGCTGGATGGGGCATGACGGGAGTGTTTCGGGCCCGGACCGGCCGGGGGCGATGTTCTATGAGGCGGGTTCCGGACTGGTGGGACTCGAGTCGATCACGATCACTGGATGGTACCGGGCCGCCGAGCTGTTCGATGGAAACGCGCGTATCGCCGATCAGGGGAGTACCTTCACTGTTACAGGCCGGGAAGGGGAGTTTCGGGTTGAAATCCGGGGCGGTGAACCGGGCAACGAGGTGTTTCGCTGGATCAATGCCGGGGTGGAGGAAAAGTGGCACAGGGATCCGGATCGATGGACTTTCTTTGCGGTCACTTTCGATAACACGATCAGTATTTTCGATCAGGAGCCCAACGCCCGAGTCTATTACGCCTACCTCGATTCCGAAGGCATAACGCTGGATGCGACCGCGCACCTGGAAAACGATCCGACGAAAAACACGCGCGATATCGATGAACTGGTGTTGGGAAATTCGTCGTTCCAACACTCCCCCTTCAAGGGCCACATCGACAATATCCGGATCTACGGTTCGGACTCGGACGGTTCCGGCGCGCTCAGCGAGGAACAGATTTACGCTATATGGGAAGGGGACCGTGCATTGCCGAACCTGGCCGGGGCGGCGGAAGCTCGTATCCACACGGCGGTTGAACTCGAGTTCGATACCGAAGAGGGGCGTATCTATCAGATTGAAAGCTCCACGGACCTGGAGACCTGGATGCCCGCAAGCATGTTGATCGAGGGACAGGGCGAAACGATCGAGCAGTTCTTTACGACCCGCGGGGACGAACGAAAATTTTTCCGCGTGGTTACGGATTAGAGGACTACCTATGCGAGAGCGGTCTGCCGGGGGCATCCCGGCAGGCCGAGCCCTGGAATGGAGGCGGAGTCGGATGATCGAAGTGCTTTTGATAAAAGAGTCTCGTATGAAGATGAGGAGCGAAATGAAAGCAGCACGGGCTTTTACTCTGATCGAGTTGCTCACCGTGATCGCGATAATCGGGATTTTGGCTGCCATTTTGATTCCGGTGGTCTCCGCCGCCCGTCACTCGGCCAACCGGGCAAAGAATGTGGTCCAGTTACGGAACCTTGGGATGGCTTGCCATACCTATGCGATCGATCATGATGGTCGCCTTCCGGTGGTTGTGCATCATCCCGGACCAGGCTCTGTCAGGATGACTCAAGGCATTCGCCTTTGGCCTCACCAGGCGCAGAATTCTCTGTCTCTCCTGAGCGACAAGTGGGCAGGGTCGGGAAGTGTATGGAGTCGATCGGATTATCTCGACGACGGGCCGGACGCATTCTACGGGCCATTTACGCCTGATTTGAATGCCCGCAGAGGGAAGAATGGCTTTGTTGAGCATGGAACGGGATTCGAAATTGGATATGTTCAATATTCATTACCCTCAGCAGAAGACTGGAGTGGACGGCCCATTTTGGCGCCGGGATTGCATAATGATTACAATGATCGCGATTACTACCTGAACAGCACGCCTCTTTTTTCAGATATCACTGCCGACTCATGGGTGGAGTTGCTCGGTGGATTTACGGGCAATAACCTCTCGGTAGTCCGCCTGGATGGGAGCGTTCGGACCTTTAGCCGGGAGTTTCTCGGCAGAGTCGGGTCCAATGACAGGATCCGGATTATCGGCGGTGTAATGGAGAAACCCTGATATTGGCGATCAACCATGCCGTAGGAAACATTTGCTTTGTTGACCGGCAATTCAAAATCAGTTTTTCCGATACGGAATTTCCCGCCGACACGTCCGTTTCACCGAACGAGGCGAGATGTACAGTTTGCGGTGGATTTGGCCGGTTCGCGCAGGTTTTGAAACAAAAGAAAGTAAGTTTGACATGAATGGAAAGCAATGGATTGCGGGGCTGGCATTTGCGGTAGCTTTTGGTTTGGTGTGTGTTTATTCCAATGAGAATGACAGCGGGTTGGCCGGCGAGGATCGGGATTTTCCCGAAGATGCGTACTACGTTTCCCCGGAAGGCGACGATGCCGCTCCGGGCACGAGAGAGGCCCCGTGGCGCACGGCGGGACATGCCGGGCGTGAGGCGCGCGCGGGCGAAACGGTAGTCTTTCTGCCCGGGGATTACACGGATCCTTTGATCCCGGCAAACAGCGGAAGTCCGGGCGAGCCGATCGTGTTCATGGCGGCCGAGCGCCGGCAGGCGAGATTGATCGGCGACGAACCGGGGGATTGGTCACAAGGGAACGGCGGGCGTATCCTTCTCGACGGCGTCTCCCATATCGTCATCAAAGGCTTCCAGGTCGTCGACACCGCGGAGGACCGGTCCCGGGGCGGCTGGTTGCGAATGAATCGATCGGCGCACGTCACGATCGAGGACTGCGGCTTCGAGGGGGGAGCCCGCTGGGCGCACTTTTTTGTCGAAGGCTCGGAGCAGGTCCGGGTTCTCGACAGCGATTTTGCCCGCAATCGGTACGGCGGTGACATGTGGCGGGTGGAGAACACGCGTTATCTGGTGATCGAGGGGAACAGCTTCAGCCGCGCACTGCACACGCTCGGGAGTCCCCGCAACAGCGAGAACGTGCTGATCCGGGGAAATGTGTTTCATTCCGGTTGGTCTCGGAATTTCGAGAGTCGGGGGGATACGGTGTTGGTGGAAAATAATATTTTCGCCAACGCGTACAATGGCGGACGGTCAGCGGGCAGCATGGATCAGTTGAGAAGCGATCGGATGATCTACCGTTTCAACACGACGTTCGGGGCGGCGGGTATTCCGTGCGTGATGGTGGCTTCGTCCGCGCGCACACACCTTCACAACCGGACCTACAACAATGTTTTTCACGGGAACCACGGGATGGCGATGGTGGTGGAGAGTGTAAAGGGTAACCTCCGGAACATGGTGTTGAAAAACAATATTTTCGATCGCAACGATCCGTTTGCCACCGGTACCCAGCTTTCGGTGACCGGCGGCGGTCCGGATTCCCTTCGCGTGGTCCGCAACGCGATCTTTTCCGGGGAAGAAGACGCCGAGGCGCTGATTCTTTTCGGGCGAACCCCGTTGAGTTTGGATGATCTGCAGGGCGACGGCCGGTGTTCGGAGTACGCGGCGCAGCGTGTCACCCGGACGCGTTCGGCAGGCGATGGCCGGAAATTGCCGGTGGAGGCCTCCTTTCTTTTTGTTCGTACTCATGGAGAAACGTACGGAACGAAAATGATCGCGGTAGGCGATTCCGATAATATCGCGGGGGTTGTGGGGGTCGAGAATGAAAATCGCGTGCTGCAGCTCGACCGGAAGATTGAATGGGAGGCGGAGGCTCCGGTGATCGTGCTGCCGGATTTGGACAGCGAGGAAATGTTTTCGGAAAACATGGAGGTTGCTCCGCGGTTTGCGGAGCCGGGAAACTTTGATTTTGCGTTGGCCGAAGACAGTCCGTTGCTCGATGCCGCGGCACCTCTGACGATGACGCTTTCATCGGGCTCGGGGAGGACGGTTCCCGTTGAGGATGCGTATTATTTTTATGACGGTTTCGGTATCGAAGGTGAACGGGGCGACATGGTCGCGATTGGCGAGTCAACCAACCGCGCGCGGGTGGTGGGTGTCGATACTGAGGCGCACGTGCTGCATTTGGACCGGGAACTGGAGTGGGAGAGGGGGGCAGCGGTGGCCTTTCCGTGGTCGGGTGCGGGTGCGGACCTGGGCGTCCACGAGCACGGGGCGGGGGTGCGGCCGAGCGTGCAGGTTGTGGTCGACGACGCTTTCCCGGAGCCGGGGGAGGAGGTGGAGCTTCGTGTGGTAACGCGTGGGATCGAAAAGCCGGTGGCCTGCGAGTGGCATCTGGGCGACGGCACGGTCACGGAGGGCGAGCGTGTGCGTCATCGTTTCAAGCCCGGCTACGACTACGGGATCCGGGTGCGTGTGACCGATGCCGAAGGGAATACGTACCGGGGGGTGGGCTACGTCAACGCCAAGCCGCCGCAGGATGAGGAGGTTTTGATTCACACCACTTTCGACGCCGACGATGAGGACTGGTGGGCGCACTGGCAGTTCTACCGGGGCCGGCGGGCGACGGGTTATTCGCTCTACGAACATGTACTGAACGAAGAAAGCGGGAGAGGATACCATCGGATCGCCGCACGGGAGGAGACCGGTCCCTTGCCGGCGCTGTTGCATCCGAGAAACTGGAACATCGATCGTTATCCGAAGGTTCGGATTCGCTACCGGATACGTCCGGGTGCACCGGTTGCGATTTTCGTGCGTCCGTTCCCCTCGGCTTATCATACCCTTTGGGATATGGACTTCCGTCAGGATTCGCGCAGGTATTATTTTGCGGGCACCGGCAGCGTGTTGGGGGACGACGGTGCGACCGATGACGAAGACCGGCCCCGCCCCCGCGGCCCTCTGCCGGAATCGCCCATGGAGAGAACCCTAATCGATGATGGAGAATGGCATGAAATTGTCGTCGATGTGCGGGATGTCCGGAGAAAATTTCCGGATGTCGATGTTCTGCAGTCTCTGGAGATCGGCGACCTTGAGATTGATGGCGGTTCCGAGGTGGGCCCGGACGACGAGTTTTGGCTCGATGAGATCTACATTGGAAGATGAGCGTTTTTATACTCTCCGTCGCCAGGTTTTCGGAAAACTAAACGGGATCCGCGATTCGTAGCATCGGCGCTACGCGGATGACAAGCCGCGGCGATGGTGATTGAAGAAATCCGAAAACTTGATGACGCACGGTATAGATCGGAAGAGAACAGGAAGGAGAGTTGTGCGATGAGACGAATATTTAGACGGGTATTTCTTTTGGGTGCCGGATTGGGTTTCTTTCTAACCGGTGCTCCGGAAGGGTTGAAAGGGGATGTGATGCAAGTGGGCAAGGAGTTCCGAGGCGTGTCGATTAGGGATTTACCGGAGGATCAGTTGGAGGCGGTTCCCGGACCGTTGCCGGGTAGGGTCGGGCTTTTCGCCGCGGAGAATCCGGTGGTCCTTGAGTTAGAGTCCGAGGAGAGGCTGGAAACCCGGGGCAGTGTGCGGATATGGGTGCGCACCGACCGCCCTTACCGGACCGGAATCGCAGCCGCCACGAGCTTCGATCAGCCGATTTTGCGCGTTCCTGAGCTGTTCGAGCTCTCCTTTCTGGTACGAAACCACGTCGTCGGACCGCGATGGCTGTGGCGTGGCGGAGACATGCCGAACAACTTGACCAATTGGATCCCGGGTATTCCGGGGCCGGTGTGGATTCACCTTGCCTACGAATGGGACAGCGAGCAGGGATACTTTATGGGCTACATCAACGGGACGGCCCTCAGGCTGTCCGGTGTCCGGGAAGCAAGTTGGGAGATGCCGTCGTTTCCGGATCTAAAGCTCACGTTGGGGCGTTTTGCCGTGAGCGGTTTGGACGTGCGCGCGGAACTCATTGACGACGACGAGTTGGCGCGCGAAGTGACCGATCTCTATGTGGGCTCGATGGACGGACTGATCGGGGCCCGGTCGCTGGGATCTGCGGCTATGGATGAGCGGAAAGGGGAATTGCTGTACGAGAATCCCTTGAGCCGGCAAGAGGATATCGCCGGCTGGGTTGCGGAAGGTCCTGCGGATCTCTCTTTTCAGGATGGCTGGATGCTGATGGAATCCGGGCGGCCGGACGGTCCGGAAGGGCACATCGTGGTATGGTGCGACGAGGATTTTCCGGAGAGCTACATCGCCGAATGGGAGATCCGGCCGGTGAGCGAGGACGGTCTGTGCATTGTTTTTTTCTCGGCAAAAGGGCGCCGGGGTGAGGATGTTTTTGATCCTGCGCTCGAAAGGCGCGAGGGAATCTTCAGCCGCTACCACAGCGGAGACCTGAATTCGTACCACATTTCGTATTACGCCAATTCGCCGAGAGCCCCCGGCCGGGTAACTTCAAATATGCGCAAGAACTACGGGTTTTACCTCGTCGCCAACGGTCCGCCGGGGATTGCACCCGGATCGACCGGGGTTCACACGGTCTCCCTGATGAAAGACGGGCCGCACATTCAGTTGGCGATGGACGGGGAGCTGATTATCGAGTTTTTCGATGACGGGGAAACCTACGGTCCGGTTCTTGGCGGCGGAAAATTGGGATTGCGGCAGATGCAGTGGACCGAGGCGGAGTACCGGAATTTCCGGGTTTATTCGGTGGCCCGATAGACACAGCGCGAGAAGCTCTTCGAACGGATTATTTCCAGGCTTGCCGACGGTCCCTCCTGGATCAACTCCACTGGTATGAAGACATACTATGTGCTTAACTATTTGCACCTCGATTTTGTGCAGGAGCGGGTTTATCCCGCGAAAGGCCGTCTCCCATCGTCTCCGGTTAAGGTGTATCAGCCATTCGGGGCCTCCAGGATTTGGCCGGCATTGAGGAGCTCTGTCCTTAGGGTGAGGTAGGGAACGTCCTGCAGCGCGACGTTTTCCTCGATCGCGATGTCGGCCGCGATCGCAGCGGATTCGCCGAGGATCATGAACACCGGCTCCATGCGCACGGAACCGTAGGCGATATGGGAGGCGGAGCAACAGACCGGCACCGCGAGATTTTCGCATTCGCCTTTGCTGGGAACGATCGAGCGGTAGGAGACTCCGTAGGGCCCGGCCGGGGGAACCTGGACGTCGCCGTCATTGAGAACCCGGCCGTCGCGGACAAAGCGCTGGCAGTTGTGCGAATCGACCGTATAGGACCCGAGGCCGACGGGATCTTCGCAGGAACGCCGGTGCATGCAGTCGTGCTCCGTCAGAACGTAGTCGCCGAGCATACGGCGTGCTTCGCGCACGTAAAGTTGCGAAGGCCAGTGTGCGGTCTCCTCGAACTCGTCGGCGGCGAGACCGAAGGAGTCGATCTTTTCCCGGTAGCGCTTGGGGATCGAAGGGTCGTTGGCCAGAAACCAGTACAGGCCCTTCTGGTAGGCAATGTGCTGCTGGTAGAGTTCCTCCCTCCCGGGATAGTCGGCCTCCGGCCATGCGTAATTGGCGCCGATGAAATCGCTTGAAACCGGGCCGTGATTATTGGTGTCGGTCTTGTGTGGCACCGGCTGGAGCCGGTCGAATTTCCGGAGTTCGCCGTCGGGCAGGATCAGTTCGTTGTACCGGTCCTTTTCACTGTTGAACCAGCGGGCGGCGAGCACGTATTGGCCGGGATCGTAACGCCCGGGCTTTTCCCAGGGAACTCTCAGGTCCGGGGAATCGGTCATGCAGAGGCGAAAGCAATACGCCTGGATGCGGCGGTCGCCGCGACCGTTCGGTCCGGCGTCCCTGGGGTTCACGCGGGGCAGGGGACCGCTGGCGGGATTGCCGGGCTCGCGGTACGGATCGATCGGATGGCTGAATTGGTGCAGGTCGCGGACCTGAACCCCGTTCAGCGTTTCACCGTAGACGCGGTTGGATTCGCGCCCCAGCCGATAGGTTACGTCGGCAGCGGCCATGAGGTCGCCTTCGTAGGTGGCGTCGACGAAAATACGGGCCGCAACCGACAGGCCCCCGAGAAGTGTGATCCGGGTAATGCGATTTGCGTCCATTTCCATGCGTTCCAGGAATTGGCGCTGGTGGACCGGAACATCGGCGTCGCGTATCCATCGCTCCAGGACCCCGCGGGCCGCGTGGGGTTCGAAGGTCCATGTCTCGGACTGGTTGTAGTGCGTTCCGAGCTCCCGGTAGAATCGGCGGGCCATGCCGCCGATGACGTGACGTTTGCCGAAATCGGTCAGCCCGAGCCCGTGCGTGGTCATGCCCCCCGTGTGCGGACCGGGATGGATGAGGACGGCGGACCGTCCGCGGTGTGCCGCTGCAACCGCGGTCGCTATACCGCCCGCGGTCGCTCCGAAGATGCAGAGGTCCACGTTCAGGGTCCGCCGGTCTTCGCGAATCCAGTCCGGTCGGAAATAGTGTAGAGTGCCTGGTGTTTTCGTGCTCATGATCGTCAACGTTGCCGGAGCATCTCTCCAGGTTCAAGTTGTGTGGTGAAACGTTCGGTGTAATGCTTTCGTTGCCGGTACGGCGGCAGAGAAAGTGTCGCAAGGAAATCCAGTGCTCAAAGTGTAATGGCACGGATGAGAGTATTGGGTCGTTTCGTTCTATAGCAAAACCGGAAAATAGAGCCGGATGGCGTAAAGACAGGAAGCGGTCTCGCATCCCGGAAATCCTTTGAATCGGGCGAACAGAATTGTGCGAAAGGATGTGCGGTGAATTCAGTTGACGGGTTGGTGCGCGGCCGCGCCTGGAGAAAAAGTTATACCCAGATTTTCGTGGGCTTGTATGACTCTGGCTTGCATAGCTTTAATGCAGGCCTTCAAATCAATAGAGATAAACCGAAACCCAAATCCTACAAGCTTTGGAGATGGTAACTGCTCAGGTTCAATGGGACCGTTTTAAGCGAAAGTGCGAGCGTTACCGGACAGGGCGTCGGTTAATGCCTGATGAACATGCACGCGTTGTTTGACGCAAGTGGAAAGGCAGGAACGAGTCTGATTCACACCCTCAAACCGCATACCTACCCGGCTTTGCTCCCTGATCCAATGGGTTAGCATAGCGCAAAATGGACCGTTTTTGATTGAAACCAAAACTAAGATTATAGAAAATCAACCTCGAAACCGCACCAGAAAGCGGCCTTGACCTCATGAAATTCGGGTTATGGGATCACTGTGATTCGCATCCATGTTTCCGCGCCTCGTCAAAAAAAACTCGGTGACGCGTGCAGGGCGGCGGTATCCGGGGGATAGATGAATCCGCGGTTGCTTTCCTCGATGATACTACTGAATTTATACGAGTGGTTTCTTTGCCCGCGAAGGAGAGCCATCCGTTTGGATTCCCCATTTCTGGCGGGCACCAGGCCCGTTC
>PXDC01000331.1 GCA_003565135.1 Verrucomicrobiota bacterium | reverse complement strand
GTGCTTATTGACGATATCGACCTTTCGCTGCTGAGCAGTCGCGATATTGCACGGCGTATAGGCTACGTGGCGCAGCGCAACGAGGCCGCCCGGCTTACCGCCTTTGACGCGGTGCTGTTGGGTCGCACCCCGCACCTGGGCTTTCACGTGGGGCGGCATGATCTTGAGATTACCCAGGCGGTGATACAGAGCATGGGCCTGAATGAGCTCAGCATGCGCTACATCGACCAGATGAGCGGCGGTGAGCTGCAACGCGTCTGCATTGCGCGCGCGCTGGCACAGGAGCCGTCTTTTTTGCTGCTGGACGAGCCGACAAGCTCACTTGACCTCCGGAATCAGTACGATATCCTTGGTACCGTCCGGCACCTGGCTGTGGAGCACGGGGTGACGGTGCTGCTTACCATGCACGACCTGAACTCGACCCTGCGGGTTGCCGACCGGGTCATTTTCCTGCGCGCGGGAGAGGTGTTTGCCGACGGCAACCCGGACGAGGTGACCCCAGACATTGTGGCCGCGGTCTACGGCATAGATGTGGACATCATATATCACGGCGGCCGCCCGGTGGTCATTCCCCTCAACGGCGGTCATGTTCACTAACATCCTGACCCATCGGTCATCGATAGAATGCGTTTTACAAATTGGGAATGGTATTCCCAATTTGTAGTTGCCGCGCGCGACTAATGACCCTATACTTCTTACATGATCTCACGCCAGCTATCCGTGGCCTTTGAGCGAATTAGACGGGCCTATCCAATTGTGTATGTTTCGGGTCCCCGGCAGTCCGGGAAGACTACCTTTCTCACGGCGCAGCTCCCGGACTTCACCTATGTTAACCTGGAGAATCCCGATGACCGCGAGCACGTCCGGGAAGATATTCGCACATTTCTGGCACAAACAGCTCCAGGGGGTGTCGTGATAGATGAGGCGCAACGCCTACCGGAGTTGTTTTCGTATCTACAGGATTTCGTGGACCGCTCCGGCGAGATGGGGCAAATCGTGCTTTCGGGCAGTCAGAACTTTCTGATGATGAAAGGTATCTCCCAGAGTCTCTCCGGCAGGGTGGGGCTGTTAAACCTCTTTCCCTTCACCTGGAACGAGCTTGCAGCACATGCTGAAGCCCCTTCCACCGTGGACGAGGCGATCTTTCGTGGTTGCTACCCGGCAATCTACGATCGTTCAATAGCGCCACCGGACTTCTACCCCGCCTACGTGCAGACCTACATAGAACGTGACGTCCGAAACCTGCAGAACATTGGTGACCTCAGTACCTTTGGTCGCTTTGTGGAACTCTGCGCCGGGCGTGTCGGGCAAATCCTTAACTATAGTTCCCTCGCTTCGGACCTGGGTATTGACCACAAAACGGTGAAGTCCTGGATTTCCCTTCTCGAGGCAGGATATATTGTCTTTCTCCTACGTCCACATCACAAGAACTTCAACAAGCGGGTTATCAAGTCACCCAAACTGTACTTCTACGACACTGGGCTGGCTACATCTCTGCTACGGATTCGCAAGAGCGACTCACTAAGGAGCTTCCATTTGCGCGGAAATCTGTTTGAGAACTACGTCGTTGCGGAGTATGTGAAGCTACTCCACCATGAGGGGATTCAGCCGGACGCGTATTTCTTCAGAGACTCAGCGGGGCATGAGGTTGATGTGATACTCGACCGGGGAACACACCTGATTCCGGTGGAGATCAAGTCTTCGGCAACTATTACCGGCGAGTTTTTCCGGGGCTTGCAGACCTACCAGGAGCTGAGCGGAGCCTCTACGACCAACTCCTATCTGATATACTCAGGTGAAAACTCAATGATACGCAAAAATGCACGGGTACTTAGTTGGCGCCAGATGGCTGAATTGCTCCCGTAGATTTACTCTGCACCACAGTTCCCCCGGCGCGGCCGCCGTTGCACTCCGCCTGGAGTTATGCTATGCATTGGTGTAGGTTCTTAGCGGAGGTTCATCTGACATGAAATTTCACGTTGCAGTTCGACGCACTCTCTTTTGCCTGGTATTGCTTGCTGTAGCCCCGGCAGCCTTTTCTCAGATGTCCTTTGCCGCTGGCCTGGGGGCAAATTTTTTCCGCTACGATACTCCCTACCTCACCGCCCTGGCCGCAACCTACCTGTATGAGTACACCGACGGGGTGGAACTCAACATTGGGGGTGAGTTTGCTATTAGCACAACAGAGGACGATGACGGCGATACAGTGCCGCGGTTCCTGCTCCCGGCCAATATTGGGCTGAACTTTGTATTTCCCCGCGAACAAGTGTCAATGGTTTTCGGCACCGGTCTCACACCCGTCTTTGTCATTGACGAGGACGGCGATACCGGCTTTCTTATGGGACCCTACGCGAAGGGGGCGGTTCGCGTGAACGTTCACCCCTACATGAGCTGGTTTCTGGAACTGCAGCAGGATCTGCTCATTGGCGGCAGTGACTGGATTAACACCGGAACCCGTGCGAGTTCCGGCATTGTGTTTTCCTTTGAAGACCGGTAGACCCTAAAAACGGTAGCGAAACCCGTTGCTCATGCTCAGTGAGCCGGGCCTGTCCCAGCCAAACACCGCGTCCTTGTCCCCAATCTGCGCGGCAACAAAACTCTCTGCATAAAAGCCGGTGAAGATGTTCCAGCTGTAGCCGACAATAAGCAGCGCCGAGCTATC
>PXDC01000472.1 GCA_003565135.1 Verrucomicrobiota bacterium | reverse complement strand
CGCGGCCGGGTTGTATTCGATTCACTCCCTGCAGCGGCTGGACGACCAGATCGGGGGATTCCTCCACCAGAATTTCCGCCTCGCCCAGACCATGGAGTCGGTCAAGGAGGCGTCGGGTGAAATGAGTGCGAGCTTTGTCTTTCGGCTGGCGGAGGAGGACGGGGAAAGCGCCGATCTCTACGAGCGGAATGTCGCCCGCCTCGAGGAGGCGCGCGAGCGGATCGATGAGGGATTCGCCGAGATGGACGATGAAATCCGGGAACGGCTGGAGGCCCTGGCGATCGAGGTCGATACCCTCCTGGCCGCGGCCGAAGGTTTTTTTGCCGCCGACGCCTCCGACGCCCGCTCCGAGGACCTCATCGCCAACTACGCGGGCGAATTGAGTCCCATGATTCTCGAAATCACCGCCCTGGCCGACGCGATCCAGGGACTCAACGAAGAGCGGATCGCGGGGCGCACCGACAGCTCCCGCGAGGTGACGCTCGCCACCGTGCGCTTCCTGCTGTTCGCCATGATCGTGGCCACCGTCCTGACCCTGTTCTTCGCCTACCGCCTGACCTACTCCATCCTGCGTCCCTTGCGGCGCCTGACCGCGGCCGTTCGGCAATTGGGCCGGGGCAATCTCGACCACGAGATTCCCGTTTTCTCGCGCGATGAAATCGGCGCCCTGGCCACCTCGCTCAACCGCATGACCGCCAGCCTGAAACAGTACCAGGAACGGACCGCGGAGAAACTCGTGCGGCTGCACCGGACGATGGAAATGACCCTGGCCACCTTTCCGCACCCGGTCTTTATCCTCGGCGCCGCGAGGACACTCGAGTTTCAGAATGGCGCCGGGAAAAAAATTCTCCGCGAACACGGCCTGTCCGAGTGCGGGCGCCTTCCCGATCCCCTCGCCAGCAGAATCGAGCGCGCGGTCCGGGAGAATCGCCACTTCAACCCGTACAAATTGACCGAAGCCCTCAGTTTCGAGATCGACGGCCGGTCGCGGTTTTTCATTCCACGGATTCTTCTGCTGCGGGAGAATGACCGGGAGATCTTCGGGGTGGCCCTCGTGCTTGAGGACGTGACCAACCTCCGCCTGCTCGACGAGATGAAAACCAACCTCGTCTCCACCGTCAGTCATGAACTGAAAACCCCGCTGACCGGGATTCGCATGTCCCTCCACATGCTGGCCGAACGTTCTCCGCCGGCGATGGCAGAGGCGGATAAAGAGCTGCTGATGACCGCGTACGAGGACACGGAAAAGCTGTACCACATCCTCAACAATCTCCTGGACCTCACCCGCGTGGAAGAGTCCGGAGCGCCCCTCAACCCCTGCCCCTGGGAGTCGCGGGAATCGCTATCCCGGATCGTCGAAAAGGCGGTGGCCCTCTATCCTGAATGCGACGTCAGTGTGGACCTTGACGTCGACGCCGAACTGCCCGCGCTGTGCCTGGACCCCGAGCGCGTCGAACACGTGTTTCTGAACCTGCTGACCAACGCCCTCAAACACTCCGCGCCGGGAGGCCGGGTCCTGGTCAAAGGCTGCCCGGGGGAAAACGGGTTCGTCCGGTTCAGCGTCATCGATACCGGACCGGGCATAGCCCCGGAGCACGCCGAACGCGTCTTCCAGAAGTTTTACCGGGTTCCGGACCAGAACCGGTCCGGCGCCGGCCTCGGCCTGTCCATCGCCCGGAAGCTGACCGAGCTCCACGGGGGGCGGATCGGTCTTCACTCCGAGCCGGGTAAAGGCAGCGAGTTTTTTGTCGAGTTTCCGGTCGGGGAACCGGCGGATGCGGCGACCCGGGCGGCGGTCGACGACGGGGCCGGTACCGGCGCCGCCCGCTCCGGGCGGGAATCGCGGTGACCGCAATGATGGATCGTTTCCCGCAATGTAGCCCCGACCCGGAAGCGGTCTGCACCGCGCGCATGTTCCGGGTGGCCTGGATCTGGTTCGCCGTCGCGGCCGGTTTCGGGGTCCTGCTGCGCCTGCAGTTCGTCGCGCCGCTCGGTTGGGGCCAATACGGTCACCTGCTCCACACGCACTCTCACATCGCTTTCCTGGGATGGGTGTTCAATGCGTATTACGCCCTCGCCGTGCTGGTTTTCGCGCCCTCCGGTACCGTCCGGAGCTACGCCCGTTTGTTCGCCGTCACCCAGGTCACCGTGCTCGGGGTGCTGGTGGCTTTTCCCCTGCAGGGTTACGGGCGCGAGAGCATTGTTTTTTCCTCCCTGCACATGGTGTGTGCGGCCGTTTTTCTCGTGCGGCTGTTGCGTCGCAACCGGGCCGTTCCCGCCGCCCGGCCCTGGCTGTGGGCGGCGGGGGGCTTTTTTTTGGTTTCGGCGCTCGGTCCCCTGGCCTTTGCCCCGATCCGCGTCCTCGGTCTGGACGAACGGGTTTGGGGTGAAGTGGCGGTGGCGTTTTACCTCCATTTTCAGTACAACGGGTGGTTTGTCTTTTTCCCGGTGGCGGTCCTGTGGCAGGTGTGGGAGCCGAAGGGGGAGCGGGCGCGCCATGCCCGGCGAGCCTTGGCCTGGCTGGCGGCGGGCTGTATCCCGACCTTCGGCTTGTCGCTTTTCCCGCTGGATCCCCCGGCCTGGGTGGTGGTCGCGGCCGGCGCCGGCGGTGCGGCCCAACTGGTGGGATGCTTTTACGCGATCCGGGCGTTGCGGGGAGTGGCGGG
>PXDC01000091.1 GCA_003565135.1 Verrucomicrobiota bacterium | reverse complement strand
GGGTCGGCGGGATTTTCGGACTCCGCGAGTTGGTTCGCCGCCGCGAAAAGAAACTGATCGAGGGCCTGGACGCTATTTTTGAAGACGTCTACCAGCGCGACCTCGTGGTGGGCAACCGGGAGGACGACCTGATCCTTCTGTGGAAGGACGTGCGTCCGTCCATTGTCTGGACCCTGGAAAACCTGGGGCTCCTGGCCCTGCCGCGGCTGCGGGGATCCGAGGTTTCCCGCCTGGACGAGACGCTCAACAAGCAGATTCCCGAGTTGCGCTCACGCCTGCACCGCAAACTGGAATCGAAGCCCACCCTTTACTGAACCATGAACAAGATCCTCCTCACCACGACATCCTTCCAGGACACCCCCGGTCCTCATCACGACAAGCTGGAAAAAGCCGGCTACGAAATCATCCGCGAGCGTGGACCCTTGCCCGAAGCCCGCATGCTGGAGCTGGTGGGGGAGGTGGACGGCCTTCTGTGCGGCGACGACGCCATCACCCGTGCCGTGATCGAGAAGGCGCTTCCCCGCCTCAAGGTCATCAGCAAGTACGGGATCGGCCTGGACAAGGTCGACGTGGACGCCGCGACGGAGAAAAAGGTGCCCGTCACCTTCTGTCCCGGTGTCAATCACACCACCGTGGCTGAACACACCTTCGGTCTCCTGCTCGCGATTTACCGCCACATCGTCACCGAGTGCAATCATGTCAAGGCCGGCCGCTGGAAACGTCTGACCGGTCACGAGTTGATGGGGAAAACCGTCGGGATCGTCGGCTTGGGGCGCATCGGGAAGGAGGTGGCCGTGAGGGCCCGCGCCTTCGGCATGAACGTGCTGGGATTCGATATCTACTGGGACGAAGCATTTGCCCAACAGCACGGCGTCGAGCGGGTGGAGTCGCCGGAAGCCATCTTTCGCGCCGCCGAGGTCATCAGCCTGCACACCAACCTGACGGAAAAAACCCGTCACATGATCAACGCCGAGACGCTGCGGATGATGAAAAAGGACGCCGTGCTCCTCAACTGCGCCCGCGGGGAGCTGGTCGACACCGCGGCTCTGGTCGATGCGCTGAAGGAGGAACGTATTGCCGGTTACGGGACCGATGTTCTCGACCAGGAGCCACCCCCCGCCGATCACCCGCTTTTTTCCTGTGACAACGCGGTCATCACGCCGCACATCGGATCGCGCACCTACGAAAGCGTGGTCCGGCAGGCCACCATGGCGGTCGATAACCTTATCGCCGTCCTCGCCGGGGAAAAACCGCGGGCTCAGGCCAACACCATCGACTGAACCGAGTCCCGAAGTTTTATCATGGCTGAAACCTACCACATTGTTCCCGAGAGCACCCATAACGAGCTGGTTGTCGCCGCCTACCGGCACCGCGGATTTACCCAGGACGAGGCCCGGGACGCCGCCCGTTTCTGCGCCGAAGCGGCCCGGCACGGGATCCGGACACACAACGCGATCAAGGCCCTGCACCTCGATCACCTTTTCGGAAGCGGCTCCCAGGGCTGTGTCCCGGGGGCGGAGATCGAGGTCCTGCAAAGCCGTTTCCCCGCCTGCCTGGTTTGGAACGGCAACCGGAAGCTGGGCCAGTCCGTGGCCTACCGCGCCATGGAGAAATGTATGAACCTGGCCGACGAGTACGGTGTGGGCATCGTCAGTGTGGACAACGCCTTCCACTACCTGTGGGGCGGAGGCTACGTCATGGAGGCGGCGAAAAAAGGGTACATCGCCTACACCAATTGCACCGCCGCGCTGACGGAGGTGGTGCCGTTCAAGGGCAAGCTGCCCACCCTGGGAACGAATCCCCACAGCTGGGGGTTCCCCACCGTCGAGGCCCTCGGGTATCCCGTGGTCATTGACTGGGCCACCTCCGTGGTCGCCATGGGCCGGGTCCAGCAATTCAAGCGCGAGGGCAAAACCCTCCCGCCCGACGCCGCCGTCGACGCCGAGGGCCGTCCCACGACCGACCCGGAAAAGGCCGCGGCCCTCCTGCCGTTCGGCGCGCACAAAGGGTACGGTCTCAGTTTGATCAACGAACTCGTCGCCGCCCTCGTCGGCGGGTCCCTGCCGACGCTTCGCAGCCGCTGGGCCGACGACGGCGACAAACACACGCCGAATTTTTTCTTCCAGGTCATTCATCCGGATGCCCTTGACGGAGGCAATTTCGCCCGGGGACGGACCCAGAACGAGAACCTCAAGGCGGTGCTCGAGGATATTTTCCAGGGCGGCAACAGCGATTGCGTCCTTCCCGGCCAGATCGAAGCCGAAGCGGCCGCACGGTCAGCCGAGGCGGGCGGTCTGTTGTTTTCTCCGGCCGAGATCGAAGCGTTTAACGAGATTGCCGCCGAATGCGGGCGGCCGTCCTGGGATCCGGCTTCGTTCAAGACCACCGGTTAGGGATATGGCCGGCGCGGTTGCACCGGCAGGGTTTTCCGATGATTCACGGGCGCCCGGCGCCTTCGAAACGAAAACGACCGAAGAACAGATACCATGACTGCGATGAAGATCAAACCAGCCGATTCCTGCCAGTACGACCTGGTCGCCCTGGGCGAAATCATGCTGCGGCTCGACCCGGGCGAGGGCCGGGTGCGCACCGCCCGCTCGTTCCAGGCCTGGGAGGGCGGCGGCGAATACAATGTCGCCCGCGGACTGCGGCGCTGTTTCGGCCTGAGAACCGGCGTCGTCACCGCCTTTGCCGACAACGACATCGGACGCCTGATCGAAGACTTTATCCTCCAGGGAGGCGTTGATACCTCACTCATCCGGTGGATTCCCTACGACGGGGTCGGGCGCACCGTCCGCAACGGCCTCAACTTTACCGAGCGCGGGTTCGGTATTCGCGGCGCCGTGGGCGTGCCCGACCGCGGCTTGACCGCCGCGTCGCAGATCAAACCCGGCGACGTCGACTGGGATGACCTTTTCGGCCGTCGGGGCGTGCGCTGGTTTCACACCGGCGGCATTTACGCCGCCCTCTCCGAGGAAAGCGCCGCTGCGGTGGAGGAGGCGGTCGAGGCCGCCAACAAGCACGGCACCATTGTTTCCTACGACCTGAACTACCGCCCGTCCCTGTGGAAATCGATCGGCGGCCAGGAAAAGGCCCAGGAGGTCAACCGACGCATCGCCCGGTTCGTCGACGTCATGATCGGAAACGAGGAGGACTTTACAGCCTGTCTCGGATTCGAAGTCGAAGGGGTGGATGAAAATATTTCCGCCATCGAGGTGGAGAATTTCAAGAACATGATCGGCCGGGTGGTGAAGGAGTTTCCCAACTTCAAGGCGACCGCCACCACGCTTCGCACGGTGAAGACCGCCACCGTCAACGACTGGGGCGCGATCTGCTGGCACGACGGGAAGTTTTTCGAGGCCACCCACCGGGAAAACCTCGAGATTCTCGATCGCGTGGGCGGCGGCGACAGCTTTGCCTCCGGGCTGATTTACGGATTCCTCAGCACGGGCGATCCGCAGAAAGCTGTGGAGTACGGTGCCGCTCACGGAGCGCTCGCCATGACCACTCCCGGCGACACGTCCATGGCCAGCAAGGCCGAAGTGGAAAAAATCATGGCCGGCGGCGGCGCCCGCGTGGTGCGTTGAGCGGTCGGGAAGTCGTTCCTGCGGTCCCGTTTGCCCAACGGCCGGAAACGGGGCACCGCCCCGCGGCGGGAAATCGAAATGCCGCGGGGCGACCCATCGCAAACCTTGAACCTGAAAACCTTCTCTTTCCCATGTCCGATAAATACCTGACAGAACTCTTCTCACTCAAAGGCAAGGTCGCCGTCGTGATCGGCGGCACCGGTGAACTCTGCGGCCAGATGGCCGAGGGGCTGGCCGGGGCCGGAGCCGAAATCATCCTCGTCGGTCGCAGCGAGGAAAAAGCAAAAAAGCGCCTTGCCGCCATTGAAAAGCTCGGGGGCAAGGGCACCTTCCTAAGCGCCGACGTCAACCGGAAAAGCAGCCTGGAGACCCTCCTCCAGGAATGCCTGCAAGCTTCCGGCAGCGTCGACATCCTGGTCAACGGTGCCGGGGTCAATTCGCCCACGCCCTTCCTGGAGGTATCCGAAGAGGAATACGACAGGATCATGACCACCAATCTCAAGGCGGTCTTCTTCAGTTGCCAGGTTTTCGGGCGTTATTTCGTCGAGCGCGATCAGCCCGCCTCCATCATCAACGTCGGGTCCATGTCCGGGGTGATTCCGATTTCCCGTGTCTTTACCTATTCCGTCACCAAGGCCGGGGTTCACAATCTTTCCAAGAACCTCGCCCGCGAATGGGCCGAAAAGGGAATCCGGGTCAATACGCTTGTACCGGGGTTTTTCCCCGCCGAGCAAAACAAGAAGGTCCTGACTCCGGACCGGATCGAAAGTATCATGGGCCACACCCCGATGAACCGTTTCGGCAAGGCCGAGGAACTGGTGGGGGCCACCATCCTTCTCGCCTCGGACAAGGCCGGCTCCTTTATCACCGGCGAGGAGTTGATCGTGGACGGCGGGTTTGCGTCCATGACGATTTGAGGCCCCTCTCTCCGCGACACCCGATCCTTCCCAGGCACCGCAACCGTGAAAACGTTCATCACCGAAGATTTTCTCCTGCAGACGGAATCCGCCCGCGAGCTGTATCACGATTACGCCGCCGACGAGCCGGTCTACGATTACCATTGCCACCTGCCGCCCGACGAGATCGCGGACGACAAGTCGTTCCCCAACCTGGGGGCCATCTGGCTGGCGGGAGACCATTATAAATGGCGGGCCATGCGGGCCAACGGGGTGGAGGAGCGGTACTGTACCGGGGACGCGGATGACCGGGAGAAATTCATGGCCTATGCCCGGACCGTCTCCCGCGCCTTGCGCAATCCCCTTTACCACTGGACCCATCTCGAATTGAAGCGGTTTTTCGGTATCGACAAGCTGCTCGACGAGGACAGTGCGGCCGGGATCTGGGAAGAGACGAAAGAAAAGCTGGCCGGGCCGGAACTCTCCGTCAGGGGAATCCTGGAGAGCAACCGGGTGTCGGTGATCTGCACCACCGACGATCCGGTCGATACCCTCGCGCACCACAGGAAAATCCGGGAGGACGCGGCCGTTAAGACCCGCGTTTACCCGACTTTTCGTCCGGACAAGGCGCTGGCGGTCGATCAGCCGCAGGCGTTTGATTCCTGGATCGGCCGGCTGGCCGAAGTCAGCGGAATCGATTGCGGGGCATTCGACGGTTTTCTCGACGCCCTCAAACAGCGACACGATTATTTCCATACCCTCGGGTGCCGCCTGTCCGACCACGGCCTGACCCGTTGCGACAACGAGGACTGCACCGACGCGGAGGCGCGCGCCATTTTTGTCAAAGGGCGTTCCGGCAAGTTCGTCTCCCCGGCGGAGGCGGCCCAGTTTCGGACCTGGATGATGGTCTTTTTCGGTCATCTCGACGCTGAAAAGGGCTGGACCAAACAGCTGCACCTCGGCGCCATGCGCAACAACAACACACGGCTGTTTCGGAAGCTCGGGCCGGATACGGGATTTGATTCCATCGGGGACTACTCCCAGGCGGAAAACCTCTCCGGGTACCTCGACCGCCTTGACCGGACCGACCAGTTGCCCAAGACCATCCTCTACAACAACAATCCCAACGATAATTACATCCTGGCCACCATGATCGGGAATTTCCAGGACGGCAGCTTTCCCGGCAAAATGCAGTTCGGCAGCGGCTGGTGGCACCTGGATCAAAAGGAGGGGATGGAGTGGCAGTTGAACGCGCTTTCCAACCTCGGGCTCCTCAGCCGGTTTGTCGGGATGTTGACCGATTCCCGTAGTTTTCTCTCGTATTCCCGTCACGAATACTTTCGCCGCATCCTCTGCAACCTGATCGGCCGCGACGTGGAAAACGGCGAGCTTCCCCGCGACATGAAACTGCTCGGCGGCATGGTGCGCGATATCTGCTTCCGCAACGCGGAGGCTTATTTCGGCCTGGAAACGGGGAAGGTGTGAGTGCGGGACGGGGATCGCCATCCGCGACGGAGGCTGTCCGCGCGTCGCCGGTTTGAAAATACGGGTTGAGGCGCCCGGTTCAAACACTTACGGTTTTTCCATGGGTGATAAAACGACCGGGACCGATCCTTTTGATCCGGTGGAATCGGGTATAGACGCCATCGCCGACGGGCGCATGGTGATCGTTACCGACGACGAGGACCGCGAGAACGAGGGGGACCTCGTCATGGCCGCCGCCAAGGCGACTCCGGAAACGGTCAACATGATGATTCTCCACGCCCGGGGCCTAATCTGCGTGCCCACCGCCAGTCACCAGCTCAAGCGGCTCGGGATCAACCAGATGGTATCGGAGAACCGCGACCCCCACCGGACCGACTTTTCCATTTCCGTCGATGCCGCCGAGGGCATCACCACCGGCATCAGCGCCTACGACCGGTGCCGCACCATACGGCTGCTGGCCGACCCGGAGAGCCGGCCGGATGATCTCGTCCAGCCGGGACACGTTTTCCCGCTGCGGGCGCGACCGGGTGGGGTCCTGGAAAGGGCGGGCCACACCGAGGCGTCGGTGGACCTCGCGTCGCTCGCCGGTCTCAATCCCACCGGGGTCATTTGCGAAATCCTCAACGAGGACGGCTCCGTGGCGCGCCTGCCTCAGTTGGTCGCGTTCAAGGAGAAGTTCGGCCTGCCCATGATTTCCATCGCCTCGCTCATCGAGTACCGCCGTCGCCGCGAGCAGTTGGTGGAGGAGGTCGACCGCCGGCCGTTCGCCTCGGAGTTCGGGGAATTCGATCTTCACCTGTTTTGGAGCCGGTTGGACGACCGGTATCACCTGGCCTTGACCATGGGCCGGCTCGACGGGTCGCCGACCCTTGTCCGGGTCCACAGCGAGAATATGCTCAGCGACGTTTTTCGCGCCACCGGTTTCGGCAGCTACCGATCGCTCATGGGCTCTCTGCGGCAGGTGGCGGCCGAGGGACGCGGGGCGGTCGTGTATATCGGGCAGCCCCACGGCGGCCTGCACCGGTTGCTGGAAAGACCGCCCGAGTCCGAGGGCAAAGCCGGCGTCGCCGCGCCGCCCAAGGAGTTTCGCGACTACGGGATCGGCGCCCAGATCCTGGTTTCGCTGGGCCTGCGGCAAATCCGCCTGCTCTCCAGTCACAGCCGGCACGTGGTGGGGCTCGACGGGTACGGCCTGGAGATCGTCGAGCACGTTCCGGCCGAATAGAGCGCTCCGGCGCAGCGGCGGTGTCCGGCCCCGCACCCGGTTTCCGGGACCGACGGGGAATTCGCGCATTTGGTCTGCGCTTTTCCCGAAAACGTGTAGACTTAACGGTTGAAGCGACGGGCCATTTGCGTTTTGTTCGTCGATTGCGATCTTTCTCACGACATCATGAGTCATTCCTTTCCAGAACCGTTGCCGGTTGACGGCGGCCGATTGCGTTTTGCCCTCGTGGCGGCACGCTACAACCAGGACCTCGTCGACGATCTCCTCCAGAGCGCCCGGGCGACGCTCCGCAAAGCCGGGGTGGCCGATTCGGCAGTCGAGGTTATCCGGGTGCCCGGTTCGAACGAGGTTCCCTTTGCCGTGCAACTCGAGGCGGAAAGCGGCCGTTTTGATGCGTGTATCGCCCTGGGCGTGCTGCTCAAAGGCGCCACCGCCCACCACCACATCGTGGCGCAGAGCGTCAGTGACGCCCTGCAGATGGTTGCCCTGAATACGGGAATCCCGATCATCAACGGCGTGGTTGTGGCCGAAAGCCGCGCCCAGGCGGAGGAACGGGTGCGGGGGGGGTTGGACCGGGGGGTTGAATTTGGACAGGCGGCGCTGGAAATGGCGGTGCTGAAGAAAAGTCGCGAGGAGAAATCCGGTGAGTAATCGTTCCCGCAGGCGTGAATGCCGCGTTGCCGCGGTCCAGTATATCTACGGATGGGATATCAACCGTCCGGACGATCTGAATGACAGCGTGCGCCGCTTTTTCGAGGGGAAGGACGAGGAACGGGACTATTACAGTTTTGCTGAAGAGTTGATCCACGGCGTGCTCGATCGTCTCGCTGAAGTCGATGCGGAAATCCGGGTCCTGGCCACGAACTGGGATTTCAAGCGCATTGCCAAGATCGACCTCGCCATCCTGCGGTTGGCGATTTACGAACTTCTCTTTCGCCGCGACATTCCGCCGGTGGTTTCCATCAACGAGGCGATCGAATTGAGCAAACTTTTTTCCAACGACGACGCCAAACGCTTTATCAACGGTATCCTCGACAAAATTAAGGACAAAATCGACCGGCCCCTGCGGCACGCCGCACTGGATTAACAGCTATGTTTGGGTTATACAGGAAATTTAAAGAGGGACTCTCGCGGACCACGAAGCAGCTCTTTGGGTCGATTGGAGGTTTGTTCGGCGGGCGCAAACTCGACGCCGCCTCCATCGAGGAGATGGAAGAAGCGCTTTACGGCGCCGATTTCGGGGTCGAGACCACCGAGGAAATCATCACCGACATCCAGGAGGCCTTCAAGAAGGACCGGGAGTTGCGGGGCCAGGAGGCGTCGGCCATCGGTGCCGCCGTGCTGCGCCGGGTCCTGGCGGGGTCGGAAGCGGCCCTATCGGCGGCCCCGGCGGCGCCCACCGTGGTCATTCTGCTCGGGGTCAACGGCAGCGGCAAGACCACCACCGCGGCCAAGATCGGGCACATGCTCAAGGAGGATGGCAAAGACGTGCTGGTCGCCGCCTGCGACACCTTTCGCGCCGCCGCCAACGAACAGCTCCGGACCTGGTGCGATCGGCTCGGGGTGGAGATCGTCACCGGTCAGCACGGGGCCGACGCGGCCGCAGTCGCCTTTGACGCGTGGCAGGCGGCGAAAAGCCGCGGCAAGGATTACCTCCTCATCGATACCGCCGGCCGGCTGCACAATAAAACGAACCTGATGCAGGAACTGGCCAAGATCCGGCGGGTTCTCCGGAAACACGACCCGTCCGCCCCCCACCATTCCATCCTGGTGGCCGACGGGAGCCTCGGGTCCAACTCGATCGAACAGGCGCGCGTCTTTAACCGGGAATTCGGTTTGACCGGACTCGTCGTGACCAAGCTCGACGGGACCAGTCGCGGGGGCGCCCTGGTCGGCATCTACCGCGAGCTCCGGCTCCCGGTTTATTTTCTCGGCCTGGGGGAAAAAGCGGAAGACCTCCAGCCGTATTCGATCGATAATTACGTCGATGCGATCTTCCCGGTGGAGACGGCGCCGGCGGAGTCTTAAGGTCGGGATTGCCACCTATTTTCGGTGCCCGTACCGGTTGAAGTTCTCCAACCGGTCGACGTGGCGCCAGGCCAGGAGGGCGACTTCGGCGATGGCCTCTTCCGCCGCGTCGCGGTCGAGGTGCCAGTTGATCATGGCGGAGACGATGAACGCCCGTTCGCCGATGTGGACGATGCCGACGTCGTTGATCACGCCGCCGACCGAACCGCCCTTGCTTTCCACCCGTGTGCCGCGCGGCAGGTGGCGCGAAATGCGCCCGTCCTTGCGTATGGCCAGAATGTCGAGAATCTCTCCGCGGCTCGTCTCGTCGAGGATCTCACCGCGGTGGAGCATCTCGAGCAGGCGGGCGGTCTCCGCCGGCGTGGACAGGTTTTCGCGGTCTTCCAGGCGGGCCCGCCGGTCCATCATAATCCGCTGCACGCGCGTGCCGGGCAACCCGAGCTCCTCCATGGTCTGATTGATTCGGTTCATGCCCAGCCGGTCGATGATGATGTTGGTGGCGGTGTTGTCACTTTCCACGATCATCAATATGGCGAGGTCGCGCAGGGACATGGATACGCCTCCCGGTGTCAGGTGGCGGAGAATCCCGGCGCCGCCGGTGAAATCGTCGCCGCTCACCGTCACCGGCGCCTCCAGGTCGAGTCCGTCCTCCTGCGCCCGGCGAAACAGTTCGACCAGTATCGGGATTTTAATGACGCTTGCCTGAGTAAACGCGAGGTTTTCGTTGAAACTTAACGATTCGCCCGAGGAAAGGTCTTTGAACACGAGGCCGAAGACGCCGTCGTGGGATTCGACCGCGGTTCGCACCCGGTCCTCGAATTGCTCGCGCAGGAGCGAATGGGGAGTGTCGCCGTCCAGGGCCGGCCCCGTCAGGATCATGCCGGTGAGGGCGAGAAGTGTGATGGGTGTTCTTGTCATGCGGTTGATTGAAACAGGCCGGGTGTTTTTTGCCAAGTGGAACCCGGGATGGGTGGCTCCGCGACGGCCCGGGGGGAACATAAATACGCGCGCGCGGTCGAATACGGTCCGGTGATCGGGGGCAAGCCGGCGGCCGCGGGCTTTGGCCGCCGTCGACGGGCGATCCTCCCGGGGGCTCGCCGCCGGCTGCTCCGGGAAATGCCTTTGCCAAAGCCAACCCGAACCGGATACGAACCTCATGATGCGCCCACTCAGTCTCCGCCGGCGGTTTCTCCTTTATGTGCTTCTTCCCTTGATCGCGTTCTCGGGAGGGCTGGGGGTCCTTGCGCTGCGGCAGTTCGAGAGCATCGTGCGTTCCCGCATGGAACTGGACGTCCGGGTGGTGGCGCGGACGTTCCAGCCGGCGCTCGTGCGGCTGATGGAGGACGAGGAGCGGGAGCGCCTGCAACCCCTCCTGGGTCAGGCCTTCGAGGCGGAGGGGGACTACGGCGTGTTTGTCTACGACCCGGAGGGTGAGCTGGTCGCCCGGGCCGGCCGTTTCGAGGATCGCGGCGGCGATTTCAGGGACGGAAATTTCGACCGGGAATCCCGCGGGGGCGGCTACAGCGAAGTGGCCGGGGAATCGGTGTATTCCTATTTTGCGCCGTTGGTGACCGAGCGGGGGGACATCCTGGGTATCCTTCAGGTAGCCCGGCTGCGGCGGGATTACGAGCGGTTTCTCGACAACCTGCGACTGGGAGGGCTCGTCTTTTTTATCCTCGGGGCGGTGACCCTGGTCGGGGTGGTGGCCCTCGGTTACCAACGGGCCATCGGTGCCTCCCTGGAGGGTTTGAACGCGTCCATGCAGCGGATCAAGCGCGGCGACCGGGATCACCGTGCCTCCCCTGGCGGGGCCCGTGAAGTGGTCGGGTTGGGGGAAACGCTCAACGATATGCTCGGTTCGATCGAACGCGCCGAAGCGGAGATTCTCCGGCGGCAGAAGAAAGAACGCCGGTTGGCCGAACGTTTGAAGGAATCGGAGAAGCTGGCGTCGCTGGGCAACATCGCCGCCGGCGTGGCCCACGAACTGGGAGGTCCCCTGAGTGTGGTGGTGGGGAACGCGCGGCGCGGGTTGCGCCAGGAGGGCAACCCGCCGAAGACGGTGGAGGCTCTGAACGGAATTCGCGCCGAGGTGGACCGGATGGACCGGATTGTCCGCGAATTGCTCGAATTCGGACGGGCCGGTGGGACGGACGCCAAACCGGTGGCGCCGGAACGTCTCGCGCACGCCGCCCTCAGTGCGGTGGAAAACCTGCGCCGCGAGCTGGGCGGCGAGATCGTCGTCGAACGCGGGTTTGCCGGCGGGAAGGTTTGGGTCAATCCGGTGCGGGTGGAACTGGCGTTGGGTAACCTGCTGAAGAACGCGCTCCAGGCGCGACCGGGAGGGGTGGTTCGCTTTTCCTGGTTGGATACCGCCGCCGGCGCCGTATTCGAGGTTTCCGATGAAGGACCCGGCATCGAGGAGAGCGCCCGGGAGCGGATTTTCGAGCCGTTTTTTACCACCAAGGGCCCGGACCGCGGTGTCGGGCTCGGGCTCGCCATTGTCTCGCAAGTGGCCGATGAGTGCGGCGGGGACGTCCGGGTCGTCCCGGGAGAGGGTCCGGGCGCCCGTTTCCGTTTACGTATACCATTCCATGAGGAGGAATCATGAACGAACCGAACGAAGAGAGGGGAAAGGTGCTGATCGTGGAAGATGATTCCCGTCTGCGCGATCTGATCGCGGTGGAACTGGCGGATGCCGGTTTTGCCGTCGAGGCGGTCGGAACGGCCGAGGAGGCCGTCCCGGCCGCCGGC
>PXDC01000019.1 GCA_003565135.1 Verrucomicrobiota bacterium | reverse complement strand
ACCCAGCCCTACGACCGCCTGCGGGAGAACTGTCCGGTTAAAGCGGCGATCGATGTTATCCGCGGCCGATGGAAGCCCTCGCTCCTGTATGAATTGTGCGGGGGAACCAAGCGCTACTGCGATCTGCAGGGTGCGTTGCCGGGGATTACAGCCCAGGTGTTGACGGTTCAGCTCCGTCAGCTGGAAGCGGACGGGGTGGTGGTGCGCACGGTTTACCCGGAAGTTCCGGCCCGGGTCGAGTACGCCCTGACCGATCTCGGGCGGGCACTGTCCAAAGTGATGGACGAGTTGGAGACCTGGGGCATCCGTTTCCTGGAAGCGCAGGAACGGCAACGATCGGTGGCGGTTTGAATTCCCCGGTACCGACCCCTTGTTGTTTGCTTTTTCCCGGGCGGATTCGAAGGACCTTTACTGCTGTTCCGAGCGGCGCCGGTATGTCCCGGACACGGTTGTTTTCGAGTGACCTGCTCACAAATTTGAGACCGGGCGGACCGGTGGTTTTTGTGGTAGGCTGGTGGGTATGAAGAAAAATGAATTCACCGTCGAGCCGGCAAACCTCGCACTATGACACCGCTGCTGATTGTTGTTACCGCCATCGGGTTCGGTGCGGGGGATTTTTTTGCGGGACTGGCTTCGCGGAAAGCGCCGGTGTTGACGGTTTCGCTTTATTCTCAACTGGTTGCGCTGGGACTCGCGGTCCTGGCGGTTGTATTCCTTGGAGGAGCTCCGGATCCTTCCCAACTGACCTGGGGTTTTGCCGCCGGGCTAGCCGTCGGGGTGGGAATTGTGCGGTATTATCGCGGCCTGACCCGGGGCGCGATGGGCTGGGTTGCGACGGTGATGGGCGTTTTTTCGGCGATGGTCCCGTTTGTCCTGGGTATCGGCCTGGGTGAGCGCCCCTCGGGCACGGCGGTCATCGGGGTGTTCACGGTCATTGCCGCATTGTTTTTTGTGATCCGCCGGAAGGAAGCCGGCGAAGGTGATCGGCCGGCCATGTCCGGCACGGTGACGGGGAAGAACGGAACGAATCTCGCGGGCATAGGAGACGGAATTCTGGCTGGAATCTGTTTCGGGTTTTCGTTTGTCTTCCTCGGGATGGCGTCGACCGGCAATCCGCTTTGGCCCGTATTGATGACTCTCGCCGGATCGATTCCTCCCATCCTGGTTTTCCGGTTCCTGAAGACCCACGAGCACGGAAGGCCTACGGGTTCGTGGAGCCTGATTGTCGCGACCGGTCTGTTACAGGGACTCGCCTTCATCGCCTTCGCGCTCGCCGTGCTCGACGGGTATATTTCCATTGTTTCCGTGGCCGGAGCGCTGTCGCCGGTGGCGACGAGCTTGCTGGCTTTCCTGGTGCTGTGTGAACGCTTTACGCGGCTGCAAATGTTTGCGGTGGGAATGGCGTTGGCCGGGATTGTCTGCCTGGTGCTGGGGTAGGCCGCATCGCGCCCGATCGACATGGATTCTTTTCGTTTTCCTCGCGGCGATCAACCGGCACGGCATTGACCGTGACGTTGCGGGATGGAACCCGCTGGCACCGGAATTCGGCGGGAATCATTCCCGCGCCATTTGTCGGGCGTGTTCGGCAAAGCGGTGTATCTGCCGTTGCGAATCAACCGATATCGCCCGCCCGTTCGAAATATCCTCCATGGCTCGAATCGCCGCATGAATCTCGTGGTCGCGCGGGTTGGTTTCGGCGAGGTTTCGCAGGCCGATGATCAGGTTTTGGAAAAACGCCCCGTGGCTTTGCAGTTCGCGGATAACCGTCCGGGAATGAGGTTGGGTGTCGTCGCCGATAAGAAAGAGAAAGCCTTCGATAGTGGTGTCGATGGGGTAGGGGGTGGTTTCGACCAGCCGTTTGAGGGTTTCGCTTTCCCCGGTGATAAATCGTTCGGAAGGGTCGGATTCCTCCTCGTGCTCTTTCTCCTCCCCGGATGGTTCCCCAAACCCTTTTGTGCTGACCCTGAGATCCCTCCGGGTGCGGGTGAATGCTTCGAAAGCGGTGTTGAATTCGACGTAGATCGTTTGTTCGAGGAATTCCCGGTAGGGATTCGGGGCGCTCGCCTGTTCCACGTAAATACGGGTTTGCTCTTCCACGGCCCGGTTCCTGAGACGATCGATATCGGGTTGGGTGAGGGCGAGTTTGCGGCTGTTGATGTCATCCCAATCGACCTCGACCATTTCGCCGTCCGGGTCTCTCAGGAAAGCAACTCCGGATTCGTCCAGCAGGAACCGTTCGGGAAGCGCCAGGGAACGACCGTCGGCCAGCGGGAGCGATTTTCCCACGGCCGGGGAAACACTGAAAACCAACAATGCAGCGGCGGAAAAAACGAAAGCTTTCATGGTAAAGGAAGTTTAGCAGAACGGTTTATTGCGGTCCAGGTGCAGCCGATTATTTTCCCGCGTTCCAACGAAAAGAAAATGAGCCTCACATAGAGGTGCGACGACCTCGAATTCATTCGTCAACCAGGCGCATCGCCGGACCTATACGGGTCACTTCCCGTACCGGTCGTGCAGCCGAACCCAGTCCATGGTGCTTTTTTCGTTCCGGCCCAGGGGCGTCAGATCCAGCAGGTTGTGCGTCCCGCAGAGGATGTCCACCCCGCGGGCGTAGCAGGAATAGGTGTGGAAGATGTCGCCTGCCGGATTCTTGTAGAACACGCTGATGCCGTGATGCTCTT
>PXDC01000215.1 GCA_003565135.1 Verrucomicrobiota bacterium | reverse complement strand
TGCCGTGAATGAAGTGTCCCCAGTTGACGCGGGTGACGCCGTCATCCAGCGTCAGCGGGCCACCCGGTACGCTCTGGAAGTCCGCGTTCAGGTAACGGGGAAACTCGCGTTCGGCCGGCTCGGGAATATAAGGTCCCCACACCACCGAGATGTTGTCCAGGTCGAACGAGCGCAGCGGATCGTTGGTATCCAACTGAAACACCACGCTGGCCATCAATCCACCGTCCGCACCCGCTTGACGGGCGAACTGGTATTCCGGCAGCACTTGGGTCCAGACCCCGCTATTATAGTTGTAGACCCAGGCCGAGGTATAGGTCGGCGACAGGAGGTACTCCTCCCCGTCGGGTCCGTCGTACGAGATGGTTTCGGCGGAATTGTTGGTCACAAAACTGAACCGCAACGGGATATTGTTTCCCCCGTAGGAGGGATTCAGCGGCCCCTCAAACCCCTGGGGGGTCGGCCAGGAGTCGTGCGTCGCTCCCTCGGTACGAATGGTATTGTTGACCATCCGGAGTGAGTTGGTGCTGGCGCGGGCGCCCCCCACCTGCAGGTTGGCGTTGAGCCAGCGGTTGGCGTCGCCATCGTTAAAACGTCCGATGTAATCGAAACTCAACGTGGCCACGTCGACCCCCTCGAAGCCGCCGGTGATGGTGAAGGCACGGACACTTTCGTACCGCAGGAAACGGTTGTCCGTGCCCAGCCCGAAGAGGTTGTTGGTGTCCTGCATGACCGTTACCGTGCCCTCGGCCGGCTCTGCGGTGGAACTGAGCCAGACACCGCCATCGGCCAGTGTCCGCGGCTGTTCGCCCACCGGGTCGTCCTCGAAATCGGCCAGGAAAATGGTATCGCCTTCGACCGGCGGCGGTGGCGGAACCGGACCGTCGGGGAGAGGCGCCGGATCGGCGGTTACAGCGACCCCGAAATGGGCCGTGGATGAGGGGGCGATGACGGCGTAGCCGTAGTTGTCGATCTGGAGCGCACTGATCCCGACCCCGCGCTCGGCGATCAGGAGGTGGGTTCCCGAGGGACTCAGTTTCAGGCCCAGGGGGCCGGTCAGGCCGACCCGCATCAAACGGTCCACGCCCGTGGTCAGATCGTAGGCGCGCAAGGTGCCGGCTCCGGCACCGCCGCCGGCGTAAACCGTGTAATAAACGATGTCGTTGACCGAATCATAAGCGAGGCCGTAACTGTCGTTGCCGCCCGAGAGCTGACGGAAGTCGGGCGCGGGACCGGCGGGTAACGGCTGCAGGTAAAGGAAGTTATTGGCCGAGGTGATCCACAGCAGTTCGTTTGCGCTGCGTTGCGCGATACCGGTGTAATTGACCGGGTTGGGACTCCAGAGATTGGTGATGTTCCCCCCTTCCAGGTCGGTGGAAAAAACACCGTTCCCGTGATCGGTGAGGTAAATCGTCTCCGCATCCAGGTCGATAGCTAGGAAGTGCAGCGACGTAAAGCCCGAGTGATTGTCGATCAACCGTACGGCTTCGGTGCCGTCGCGATTGGCCCGCCAGAGATCCCGGCCACTGTGACCGGTCCAGTAGATGTGATCTTCGGTCGCTTCGACATCGACCGCAAAGCTGGCCATCTCCGGAAGCTCAAGGAGAACGGTCGCGTTTTCGCCGTCGATGTCGGAGCCCATGATCACGGTTACCGCGGGATCGCCCACCCGCTCGGTCCAGTAGAGGTCGTAGGCGGCGGATGCCGCCGAAGTGAATAGCGCGAATACCGCCGCCAACAGGCAGCAGCGGAGGTATTTATGGAATGCTGGTTTATTCATCGGGTTGTGTTGTGGTGTTTGGAGGAAACCTTCCCGGTGCCGGAATGGACCGGGTGGATAAGAGGTGCGAAAAGGGTCCTGTGAAAGAACGATGGGAAAAGGTCGTCCGGGAACGGTATCAAACCGCCCGGACTCGCCGCGGGGAGGTCAATACCCCCCGCGCCAGAAGGGGTCGACGGGCCGGATATCCTCCATCAATTGATGGGCGGTGAACCGCCGGACGCTGCCGTCATAAAACGCGACGTTCTGCCCGCCCCCGTGAGGGATCACCGCGTAACCGGTTCCGATTTCCCGGCTGTACAAGGCGCTCCAGTCGGTCGTCTCCATCACGGCCATGGTTTGCGACGGCGCCCGGAGATCCTCGACGGTCACATTCAACCCGGAACGGCGATCGTTGCGGCGTAGGGGGTAAACGGCGGGAGGCAGGTCGGCATTGAGTCCGTAGGAGTAATGCGGATTCAACCGGCCGGGATTTTTGCCGGGAAGCGGCACGATCTGGTTCACGGTCGACGGACAGTGGAACACCGTCAATTCGTCGCTGGCCGAACGCCAGTTGATGCCGCTGTTGTACAGGGTGACGATATTGCCCTCGAGGCCGGCATAGGGCGCGATGTAGGCGTGCCAGGTGTTCACGCCCTGGGGAATGGTGGGTCCGCCGCCGAACGGACCGCCGGTGCCGGTGTGCAACTCGTCGTTCTGCGGTGCGGCAAACCGCCCCTCGTGCTCCTCCGCGTACAGGTGCATGGCATTCATGATCTGGCGCAGGTTGGACGCACAATTCGCCGCCCGGGCGCTGTCCCGCACGGCGCTGACGGTCGGAATCAGGATCGCGGCCAGAATGCCGATAATAGCGATGACCGTGAGCAGCTCGATGAGGGTGAACCCTCGTCGCCCGGCCGGAAATCG
>PXDC01000363.1 GCA_003565135.1 Verrucomicrobiota bacterium | reverse complement strand
TGACGCCGTCGGACGTGCTTCGCTGCCCGACTTCGCTGGAGACGATGGTGCAGGGGACCTCCTCCCATTGACGGGAGTCATGGGACTTTTGCCAAACCTCGACGGAGAGGAACCAGGTAAACGCCGCGCCGCCGAGGGCGAAGATCAGGCCGAAGCCGATAAGGAATACGCCGCCTCCGCCGCGCGCGCTTCGTGCTGACGGGGGTTTGATCGTTCTCCGGCGGCGCCTGCCGAGGTTGAATTTGAGGCCCATGGCTGATTGCTGAAAGCGGTCCCGGAATAGGGAACCCGCGATGGAGTTAAAACCCATAAACGAGAGCAGGGAAAGCTAAAAAGACGCATCGCGCTGGCATGCTGCCGCCAAAATTCCGTGTATTGCTCCGCCATCCACGGTCTGCTTCGTCGGGGTGTCCCATGGGGCAACTTTTTCGTATCGGGATTCCATTCATCGAAGGTCGTTCTTTCTGAATCCGGGATTCTTATTTCCGGCTGGTGGTTTTCTGTTTCCGGGCGGTTGCCAAGAGCGCGTGTTCGGGTGTAGGGATGAGGGGCGAACCGATGAAGGAACCGCGAGACACAACGCCGACGGCAACAAACAGCAGCGCGACCCCGTTGCACGAGATCATGTGGTTGTTTGACGCCAATCACCGGGCGATCCTGGTGCGGCGGCCCGCGGGCCGGAATGAGGACGGCGCGATTTGGGATTTGCCCCGGTCGGGCTTCGGGGACGGCGCGGTGGGAGCGATGGCGGAAATTGATAATGTCGTCCTCCCGGACGGGGACGATGCGGAGTCGGGCGGCCCGGTGCGGCTGGTTTTGGCGACGTTGTCGGACGACGAACCGGCGAAGAAGTCCTCGGCGGGCCGGTTTACCGTCGAGGAGCTCGAAAAAGCCGTGAAGGCGGAACCTTCGCGTTTTTCTCCGCTGTTGAAGGCTTCCCTGCCACGGATTCGGCCGCACCTGATCCGGCTGCCGTATCTCGGCATGCGGGAGCACGATTACATTTACCGGTTTCGCACGGAGAAGCAGAGAAACCGGGGAATTTATCAGATCGACGAACTTTCCGGAGCCCTTTACCAAAGCCGGCTATGCGAGGCCATTAAAGCTGTCAAACGGCGCAGCGAACGATCGGCCGAATCTCCGGCCCGGCTCGATTTCGGTCCGGTGTCCTATATCCTGCCCAGTCACTTCGGGTTCTGTCTCGGGGTGCAGAACGCCATCGAACGGGCTTACGAATGCCTGGCCGAAAATCCCGGGCGGCGGGTTTTCATGTTGAGCGAGTTGATCCACAACCCGTTTGTCAACGAGGACCTGCGCATGAGAGGTCTGAAGTACCTGCAATCGGACCGGGGCGAGGCGCAGGTGAGTCCCGAATCCGGAAAGCCTTATTGGGACGAGGTCGGTCCCGGGGATGTGGTGGTCATTCCTGCCTTCGGAGCGACCAACGAAGACAAGCTTCGGCTCATCGAAAAAGGGGTCGCCATCAACCGCTACGACGCCACCTGCATGCTGGTGGAGAAAGTCTGGAAGACGGCGCGGCGATTCGCGGAGGACGGGTACACGGTGATCGTTCACGGCAAAAGCGAGCATGAGGAAACGAAGGCGACTTTCTCCAACACCGCCGTCGCCGGCCCCTGCCTGATTGTGCGCAACCTGGACGAGGCACGTGTGTTGGGTGAGATTATCGGCACGGAGGATCCCGTCCGGCGGCGTGAGAAGTTTCGTCTGTTCGAAGGAAAACACACGCCGGGATTTTCACCCGAGCGCGACCTCGATCGTGTGGCGGTCGTCAACCAGACGACGCTGCTGCGAAACGAGACGCTCGCCATCATCGAACACCTGGAAACGGTGTTCGGGCGAAGATTCGGCGCCGAAGTCGTTCGCGCGCACCTGCATCCCGGCAGCAAGGGCGACACCCTGTGTTATGCCACCCAGGTCAACCAGGATTCGCTTGAGCGCGCCCTCGCCGCCGACTTGGACGCGGCGGTGGTGGTGGGAGGACGCAACAGCTCCAATACCTTTCAGCTCTTTCGGATGTGCGAAGCCCGCCTCGGCAAAGCCGCCTTTTATGTGCAGTCGGAAGAAAACCTGCTTTCACGAGATTGGGTCAAGCACTACCGCTTACCTGCACGACAGGGAGATCCGGGACAACTGGAGGAGCGTCCGTTTCTGCCGGAAAAGCGCCCCCTGCGCATTCTCGTTACCGGCGGCGCCTCCTGTCCGGACGGGTTGATTCAGCAGGTGATCACCCGGATCAACGGGTTTTTTCCGGCCGATGCCTTGAAACCAATCGACGAGGTCGCCCGGATTATAGAGAGCCGGAACTCCTGATACCCGAAAAGTCGTTGTCGTTGAACTACGTTCTCGACAGGATTTCGGCGCGACAAAAAAACTATCAGCTGATAGTTTTTTTGTCGCGGGCGGAGACTCCTTCACCGTGGCGCCCAGGCGTTGGTTCTTACGGGCGGGGCGGGGTGTGGAAGGAAGAACTGGCCAGCGCGGTTCAGGAGGATTGTCGCGCCTCGGAACGGATATTGCCCCGCTCCAGCCGGTACTCGCGCGCCCGTTCGAAGGGGGTCGGGTCGGCGGGCGGGGCGCCGCGAACTTCCCGCTGCTCCGGCCGCGTGGGCGACGGCTTGGAGGGTGGGGTGTTCTGCTTGTCTTTGGGAGGTTTATCGGGAGTGGGT
>PXDC01000442.1 GCA_003565135.1 Verrucomicrobiota bacterium | reverse complement strand
TTTTCAAAAAACTTGATGAAGGACCGTATAGTCCAAAGAAAAACCTGCTATCCAGCGTGTTTTCTCCGGCTGAAAGCCTGAGCTGCTTCAATCCGGCGCCTTAACCGAGCCATTCCGACTGATGCTCACTCCGTACGCCGGCCGGTCCCGTAGCCGTATCCCGCTCCGACCGGCGATCAAGCGCACGAACGGTCCCGCCTTCAACCCAGGTGCCTTCGAGCAGGGTCCGGCGGGGAAGGCGCGGAGGCCCGAGGTCGTTCCGGTAGAGCATGCCCGTCAGCACATCGACGGCGGTTTCGCCCATATCCTCCGAGGGTTCGTGGATGCCCGAGAGGTCGCCGTCGAGGGGTACGTTCGATATCACGGCGATGCCGCAATCGTCCGGCACCCTGATTCCGTTACCCAGACCCCATTCGCGTACCATCATGGGAAAACGGGCTCCGACCGTCACCACCGCATCCGGCCGGTGCGCGTCCAGCCAGCCACAGAAGCGGGACCGACGGTTTTCATCCGGTTGCAGGAGCAACGGCGGCACGGGGTAATCCTCCGCGTGCCGAAACTGGAAAAGGAGGAATGCGGCCAGCCAGGCATGCTCGGTGCGTTCATTCGCCTCGACCGGCAAAACACAGCCGATCCTCCGGTAACCCCGGCGGCGCAGGCTCTCCAGCACCAGGTTGGTCGACCCGTACGGTGAAAAGGTGACCCGGTGCAGGGGCGGTCGCGAAATCGAGGTTCCGATCGTCACGGCCGCGTACCGGGACCAGGTCAGGTCGAAAGGAACGGGAGGAAGCGGCAAGGGGGCCAGCAACAGGCCGCGAATGCCCCGGGAGTGAAGAATCTGCTCGAAGCGTTCCCGGGTCATTCCCGGTTCCCCCATCCAGAAATGCTCCAGGCGGTAACCGAGGCGCTCGGCGCGTCGACAGGCGCCGACAAAATAACCCCGGTAAACGGGTGAGGTCCGCCGCCATTCCTCGCTGGTTCGCCAGTTCGTAACCCAGGCGAGGGTTTCACCGCCGGCGACGCCGCGTTTTCCGTGCCGGTAGGAAGAAAGCGCCGACAGGGCCGGATCCGGACGGTACCCCATCTCCTCCGCCAGCCGGCAAACGCGCTCCCGCGTCGCCGGAGCCAGGTCGGGGTGATTGCGCAAGGCCATCGACACCGCCGATTTGGAAAGGCCCGCGGCACGTGCGATATCCTTGAGCGTGATACGGTCACCACCGGGCATTCAACCGGAATTAGACACCGGAAAATCCGATTAAGTCAAGGGGTTAACCGGTCCCATCCAACACCGGGGGCATTTGTCTCAGAAAAACAAATGCCGGTTTGATTGTTTTTCGTAATACATTATAATAAATAAATGTCAATTGTACAGTTGCAACAAGGACACGCTTGGCAGGGGTTCCTGTTTACCATAAATTAGATGCTCAAAGGTCGCCGCCGTGCGTGTTTCCGCATGTCGGCCGAATCGGTCCGTATAAACAAGGCGGTCAAACGGATGACGAACCCCGTCGACCATACATCATGAACACTCCACTTATGAATTCCCCTCGCCCAATAAACGCGTCAGAAAGCAGTCGCGTCGCTTCCCGCGCACCCTCGAGCCCGGCATTCACCTTGATCGAACTGCTCACGGTCATTGCCATCATCGGCATTCTCGCCGCGATCCTGATCCCGGTGGTGAGCTCCGTGCGCGACAGCGCGCGTGCGTCGCGCTGCATCGCCAACCTGCGGGATCTGACCCTCGCCCTGAACCTGTATCTCAACGAAAACGACAACCGAATTCACGTTCACAGTGCCTCGGGGGACGGGTCCGAAGACCTGCCCCACTGGGCATCGAGGCTGCAGAACGATGGATTCCTCGACGACCGCGAAATCACGGTATGCCCCTCGGAGCATCCGTATTCCTGGGGGGACATCATGGAAGCGAGCCCGGGGAGGCAGAACTTCCGGGTCTACGGCATGAACATGATCGTTTCATCGCCGCCGCTCGGCGGCAGCCGCGACTACGAGGACGCCGGTTCCAACGTGGGTCCCGGGTTTCAACTCAACGCCAACGCGGTCAGGGATCCATCCCGCTACTTCACGTTCGTCGACAGCGTTATGCCGGGGGCCTACGATCCCTACAACACCCCCGGAAACGGAAGTCAGCGCTACCAGATCCGCGGCTGGCAGCCCGGCGGCCTCGACGCTATCCAAACCCGGCACAACAACCGGGCCAACATGGCGTTCCTCGACGGCAGCGTGCGGGCCATGGGACCGGGAGACCTGCGCGACATCGGATTCCTCGGCTACGTCGATGCCAAAATGAACACGGTCGTCATGCGCAATTAGGTGCCCGGTCACCGATGCCGGCATTCTGTTGTTCCGCTCCCGTGTGACGATGAATTGATCGGGTCCAAACCGGTGCCGGGCATCAGAAAACGAGTGAATCGACGGGGCGCAACACTCAATTTCCACCTGCGCCGAAACGCAGCGGTATTTGCCTGGTGCCTGGTCTCGGCCGTTGTTCCCGCCGCCTCGGGTACCATCGATATCGGGCCCGGCATCGGGATCGCCGTCGACGACCGCGAACCGGCTCCGGTTCACCGCGCGGTCGAGGACCTGCGGCGCGACCTGGAACGGGTGTTCGGGGAAACATCGCCGCTGGTACCGGCCGGTGCATGGCCGGGAGGAATGGAATCGCCCGTG
>PXDC01000253.1 GCA_003565135.1 Verrucomicrobiota bacterium | reverse complement strand
CCTGACAGCGCCGCAGATCGGAAAAACGCATCCCTTCGAACAAGCGTCGGCGGTGGCGCAGCAGGTGCTGGCTTTCCACCGACCGCAGGGTGTCCGCGGAATTGTTCTTCCGCGCTGCCGCATAGTGTTCCCGCCACACCGCGGCATCCTCGAAGGTCAGCAGATAGCGAAAAGGTCCCGGCCCGGTAAGCTCTTTGACCGCCACACCCGTGCCCTCCGCAACGGCTGATGCTTCACGGCTCCAGACAAACGGGGTCAACGCAACCGAGCACTCGGCCCGTTTGCCTTCACCTGACCGGGTGGCCAGCCACACCTTGCCTTCGGGCGAAACCCAAATGCCGCAAATCGCTTCCATACCTCCAGATTTGAGACCGTCTGAAAATACACAAGGGTTTTACGGATCGTCGATCGCGCTTGCGCACCCCCCTCCCCGGACCTTAAATTAACCCCATGCAGAACGAAGTCACCGAGGTCACCATCAAGGGAGTCATGCCGACCTCCAACGGGTGCGCTATCTTCCTGGGCAACGAAGAGAAGACTTTTGTCATCTACGTGGATCCCGGCATCGGAACGGCGATCTCCATGACGATTAACGGGGTCAAAAAGGAACGTCCCCTCACCCACGACCTGATCTGCAGCATGTTCCTCGGCCTGGGCGTCGAACTCAAGCGGGTGGTCATCAATGACGTGCACGACGGCACCTTTTTCGCCCGCATGATCCTCGAGATGAAAAACGAGATCGAGTCCAAGATTGTCGAGCTCGATGCGCGCCCCAGCGATTCCATCGTGCTGGCTTTGCAGCAACACAAACCGATCCATGTCGCCAAATCGGTCTTCGAGAATATGGAGGACATGACGGAAATTCTGGAACGCATTCTCAATCAGCAAAACGAGGACAAGGACGATTGAGCGAGACCCTGCCGCCAACCCTTTCCCCGGAGCAACCGCTGACCGCGCTCGCTCCGATGCAGGACGTGACCGATCTGCCGTTCATGCGGGTGATCCATCACTACGGTGATCCGGACTACTATTTCACCGAGTATTTCCGGGTCCACTCGCACTCGCGTCTCGAACCGCACATTCTCCGTTCCATCGTCGAAAACGAAACCGGCCGGCCGGTGTTCGCCCAGATGATCGGTGAATCGATCCCCGACCTGGTCCGCACCGCGCGGCGTCTGGCCGAATACCCGGTGGCGGGCATCGACCTCAACATGGGGTGTCCCGCCCCGAAAATCTACAAGAAAAACTGCGGCGGCGGCCTGCTGCGCGACGTCGCCAAAATCGACCGGGTCCTCGGCGCCCTGCGTGACGCCATTCCCGGCCGGTTCACGGTCAAGATGCGGATAGGCTTCGAAACCGCCGAAAACTTTCCCGCCATCCTGGAGCGAATCCACCGTCACGGCGTCGACCTGCTGAGCCTGCACGCCCGCACGGTAAAAGCAGGCTACCGCGGCGAGGCCCACTACGAGTACGTGACCCGAGCGGTGCAAGCCCTGTCCTGCCCCGTCCTGGCCAACGGCAATATTCTTTCCTCCAGCCGAGCCGCGCGGGTGGTCGCCGCCACGGGCTGCCGCGGGTTGATGGTGGGGCGCCACGCCATCCGCAACCCATGGATCTTTCGCCAAATCCGTGAAACCTTTGCCGGCCGCCCCGTTTTTCGTCCCACCCTGAGCGACGCCCGGGACTACATCGACCGGCTCTACCGGACGACCCGCACCGGCGAATGTCCGGAACGGGCGCAAGTGAGCAAAATGAAGAAGTACCTCAACTTTCTAGGCCAAAGCGTGGATCCGGAGGGCGCCTTCGTTTACGATATGCGCCGCGCCCAGACGGAAAAAGAACTCTTCGCGGTATGCGACCGGCACCTCCTGCGGGATCCCTCCGCCCCCTTCGCCGACGAACCCCACCCCGGCGTCATCGCCCGCCCGAACTGCGAAGGCCCCGCCCCGGTTCCGCCGGCCGGATCGCCGGTCACGGCGTAGCTTCCTCGTCGGCGGCGATTTCCGACTCCAGGGCGTCGAGGACCTCATCCATGTTCTCGGCGTCGATGGTTTCGCGCGCCTCCGCTTCGTAGTCGGCGATCGTTCGGACCTCCCTCTCGGGAGTCTCGGCGGCCGGACCGTTTCCATTACCGCAGGCGGAAACCAGGGCGGCGCAGGCCAAAAGGGCGAAGAATTTACTCAGAAAATCCATAGTCGTCTTCGTTTGAACTAGATGAAAATAGCGAACGCGTCAGTCGTCATCGGGAGTGTCGGAGTCCTGAACCAACCCCAGCCGGCGCTGCACGCGCACCAGTTGATCACCGTAGCGGTCCAGCTCACGCTCGATCAACTCCTCGACCCGCTCCAGGGCGTCCGTCCGGCCGTGTTCCTCCGCCAATTCCCGCACCCGGTGCAATTGGGCCAGGCGCCGCAAGTGGTTCGCTTCAAACCGCTCGAGTTGGCGCTCCGCGGCCTCCCGGCTGCGTTCAACCCCCCGACGAGCTCGGTCGGCAACGCCCTCCACCGCCTCGGCTCCCGATTCCGCGGCTTCGACAGCCCGCTCCGGAACATCCAACCCCCGCAATCGCTCCCCCACCCCGCGAGGCGCGTCGCGCTCTTCGGATACGGCCTCCCGCTCGCCGCTTTCCGCGTGCGCGGCCGAAAGGACCAGAGCGAACGCAATCACACCACAAATCCCGTATTTCCAAGTTTTCAT
>PXDC01000188.1 GCA_003565135.1 Verrucomicrobiota bacterium | reverse complement strand
GGGGGGCGACCGGGCCGGGCGGCCGCCCGCCGCTTCGAGTGATGCAAAACAGGACAACCCAGAACGCCGTGCGCCTGCAGAAGGTCATCGCCGACTCCGGAATCTGCTCGCGACGCGCGGCCGAGGTTCTTATCGCGGACGGAAAAGTTTCGGTTAACGGAAAAGTAGCCGAAATCGGCCGGAAGGTCGACCCGCGGCGCGACAAAATCCTCCTGTCCGGAAGACCGCTGCCGCCGCCCCCGGTCCGACACCTTACCCTCGCCATGAACAAGCCGCGGGGATACCTGTGCAGCAACCGCGATCCCCATCATACAAAAACCGTTTTCGATCTGCTTCCCCCGGAACTCGCACAGATCCGCCTGTTCTGTGCCGGACGGCTCGACAAGGAAAGCGAAGGCCTGCTCATCCTCACGACCGACGGCGACCTGACCCACCGTCTCCTGCATCCCTCCCGCCGGGTCACCAAACGCTACCGGGTAAGGCTGCAACGACCCTTCGGGCGCAAGGATCTTCCCCGCCTGCTCAAGGGCGTGCGCTACGAGGGCGAGCTTCTCCGCGCGGAAAAGGCGTTTCTCCTCGGTCCGGAGAAAGTGCCGGAGAGTTCCGATCAGCTCGAGGTCCACCTCCATCACGGCCGAAAACGGGAAATCCGCCGCCTTTTCGAAACCCTGGGTTGCCGGGTCAAACGCCTCAAACGTGTCCAGATCGGCAGTTTTGTCCTCAAGGGCCTCGGTCCCGGCAGCACCCGCGTGCTCGGCCCCGCCGAAATCAAGGCCCTCCAGGAGGATCCGTCACCCGACGACTAATGATCCGGAGGTTCCGGAGGGAAACCTGCACCCCCACAGTCGCCGCAATCCCGAAAAATCTGGAAAAGCCCGGCGGTTTCTGCCAGGACCGGACGGCATGGACCTCATCGACGGAAATCAGATCTCAAAAGCCATCATCGCCGAGCTCAAGGAAGAAGTAGCGGGCCTCCGGGAGGGAAAACCCTGTGTCGCTTTTATCCGGGTCGGCGAGGACCCGGCATCGGTTTCCTACGTTAAAAAAAAGGACCGCACCGCCCGCGAAATCGGCATCGAAAGTCGACTGACCGCCCTTCCGGAGTCCGTCACCCAGGAGGAACTGTTTTCGCTGATCGACACGTATAATCAAGATAAAGCCGTATCCGGGATCCTGATCCAATCGCCGCTGCCCCCGCACCTCGACGAGCTCGCCGCCTTCCGGCGGGTTCTCCCGGAGAAGGATGTCGACGGGTTTCACACCGTTAATCTCGGTCTCCTCTGCCAGGAGGACGAGGACGGTTTTGTCGCCTGCACGCCCGCCGGCATCATGGAACTGCTCCGCCGTTCCGGAACATCCCTCGAAGGGAAACATGTCGTTGTCCTCGGCCGCAGCCTGATTGTGGGGAAACCGGTCGCCCTCCTCGCGCTGCAGAAAAAAGAGTGGGCCAACGCCACCGTCACCGTGTGCCATTCCCGCACCGCCGGGCTTTCCGGGATCACCAGCCAGGCCGACATCCTCGTCGCGGCCATAGGAAAACCGGGGTTTGTCACCGGCGACATGATAAAACCCGGCGCGGTGGTTATCGACGTCGGCATCAACCGGGTGCCCGACTCCTCGCGAAAATCCGGCTACCGGTTGACCGGCGACGTGGACTTCGACGCCGCCGCCCGGCGCGCGTCGAAAATCACCCCGGTACCCGGCGGCGTCGGCCCCATGACCGTCGCCATGCTCATGAAGAATACCGTCAAGGCCTTCCGGCGCCAGCACCGTCCCGGCTGAGGGCTTGAATTCGGTGGTTGCCAAAACGGCGCCGGGGGGTCAAAATCCGGATACGAATTTTGTTCCGGAATATGAAAAGCGTGTCTGTCGGAAAAATCCTGTTTTACATTTACCTCGGGGTATTGGCCGCGCTGGCTGTATTTTTCTGTATCTTCCTGCAACAAACCTACCGGGAGTACACAACCCTGAAACAGCGACAGGCCCAGTACGAACGACAACTGGAACAGGCCGAACAGGAACTCGCCTACAAGAAGCATTACTACGAGAACCTGCTGAACAATCCGGAATTCGTCGAGCGCGTCGTCCGTCAGAAACTCGGGTACGCCCGCCCGGGTGAAATCCTGTTCCGCTTCGAGCGCGAGGATTGACCGCTTTGGCGAACACCGGGGGCGCGACCGGCGGAGAGCCCGCCGGTGATCGCGAAGGGTAAACGGGTCGCGGCCGCCGCCCCGTTCGCCCCTACTTCCGCTTTGCCGCGCGGCTTTTCCCGGAAACGTTTTTCTTTTTTCGCCCGGGCGAACCGCCACCGCTCTTTCGGCCCTTCAGCTCGTCGATTTGATCGCGCAGAACGGCGGCCCGCTCGAACTCGAGATTCCGCGCCGCCTCCAGCATTTCCTCCTCCAGCTCAGCCAGGACGCGGCCGACGTCTTCGTCCCCGGTCCCTTCGCTTACCGCCAGCGCCTCTTCGCAAACCTCGTCGTCGTACCGGTGCAGGCTTGCCTGATCACCCCGCTTGACGCTCCGCGGGGTGATCCCGTGTTCCCGGTTGTAGGCGAGCTGTTTCTCCCGCCGCGAATTGACCACGTCCAGGGTTCGCCGTATGGATCCCGTCATGACATCCGCATAAAAAATAACCCGCCCCTTCTCATGTCGGGCCGCCCGTCCGGCGGTCTGGATCAAACTCGTTTCGCTGCGCAAAAAGCCCTCCTTGTCGGCGTCCAGAATCGCCACCAGGGCCACCTCGGGCAAGTCGATCCCCTCCCGCAGGAGGTTGACCCCCACAAGAACGTCGAACTCGCCGCGCCGGAGGTTTCTCAGGATTTCAACCCGCTCGATCGCATCGATATCGGAGTGCAGGTACTCCACCCTGATGTCCGATTCGCGAAGGTAGGTGGCGATATCCTCTGAAGTTCTCTTGGTCAGGGCGGTTACCAGCACCCGCTCACCCTCCGCCGCGGCGCGGCGCACCTCCCCGATCAAATCCTCCACCTGGCCGCGGGTCGGTCGCACCTCGATCGCCGGATCCAGAAGCCCGGTGGGCCGGATCACCTGCTCCGCCACCACCTCGGATCGTTCCAATTCGTATTTTGCGGGAGTGGCGGAAACGAACACGAGTTGATTGGCCAACTGCTCGAACTCGCTGTAGGCCAGCGGCCGGTTGTCCAGGGCCGAAGGGAGGCGAAAGCCGTGATTCACCAGGGTCTGTTTGCGGGAGCGGTCACCGGCGTACATGCCGCCGATCTGGGATACGGTGGCGTGGCTTTCGTCGATAAAAACCAGGAAATCCCGCGGAAAAAAATCGATCAGGCACCAGGGCCGCTCGCCTTCGCCCCGGCCGGAGAGGTGCCGCGAATAGTTTTCGATGCCGCTGCAGAATCCCATCTCCTGCAGGAGTTCCAGATCGTATTCGGTGCGCATCCGGATCCTCTGGGCCTCGAGCAGGCGTCCCGTCCGTTCGAACTCCCGGACGCGCGTCTCCAGCTCCTCCCGTATAAGTCCGACCGCCGATTCCAGCTTGCGCTTCGGGGTGATAAACTGGTTCGCGGGGTAAAGGTTGAACTCATCCATGCGTTTGCCGGTTTCACCGGTATCCGGATCGAATTCCGCCAGGTTCTCGATCTCGTCGCCGAAGAACTCCACTCGCAGCCCCCCCTCCGTGTAGGCGGGCATCACATCGACCACGTCACCGCGTACCCGGAAGCGACCGCGCGCCAGTTCATAATCGTTGCGCTCGTACAGATTCTCCACCAGCCGCTCGAGGAAGGCATCCCGGCTGAATTCGCTCCCGGCCTTGAGGGGAATCATCATCTCGCGGAAATCCTCGGGCGATCCCAGGCCGTAAATGCAGGATACGCTGGCCACCACGATCACGTCGCGCCGGCTGATCAGGCTGCTGGTTGCGGCGATGCGCAGGCGTTCGATCTCGTCGTTGATCGACGAGTCCTTTTCGATGTAGGTGTCGGTCCGGGGCACGTAGGCCTCCGGCTGGTAGTAGTCATAATAACTGACGAAATACTCGACCGCATTCCCGGGAAAAAAACTCTTGAATTCCGAATAAAGCTGGGCGGCGAGCGTCTTGTTGTGGGAAATCACCAGCGCGGGTCTCTGGCTACGCTCGATAACATTCGCCATGGTGAAGGTTTTCCCCGACCCCGTGACACCCATGAGCGTCTGATACCGGTTCCCGGCCGCGATCGAATCCGCCAGGGCACGGATAGCACCGGGCTGGTCCCCGGTCGGCGGATAATCCGATTTCAGTTTAAACGCGTTCATTTTCCCAAAACCATGCGCCCCCTCCGGCCGATGCGCAAGCGCGCGGGTCGACCGGGGGTCTCCGCGCCGGGAAGCGACGAGCCCGTTTCCGCCCCGTCCAACCTCGGCGCTGGACACGCCATTCCCGGGCCGGGTAAGCTCGAGCGCCATGCAACACTACGAATTTCCCAAACGGCTCAAGGCTCTCTACGACAAAGCCGTCAACCTGTACGCCCGCGGCGGACGTGATGTGACGACGTTCTTCGATGCGGCCGAAACCGCGTTTCTCCACACCATCGGAGCGATCCCCATGGAAATCTACGACTTCGCCGAGGACGCCAACAACGACGGGGAACCGGACTGGGAAACGGCACTGCTCGTCCAATCGGTCCGGAGGGATTTTTTCCTCCAGGTACAGCGAGGGAGGCATTCCACCGTCACGATCCCGGCATCCGACTTTCCCGCCAAAGAGGATGAAGCCGGGGGCGTCGCCTGGTTACCCCGCCTGATCCTCAAGGCAAAATCCAAACTCAGGGGGGAGTTGCCCGCCGACCTCATGTACGGCTGCGGCGGCGACCGCAAATTCTTTCGCGAACACGACATCCACCCCGCCGAATTCCTGCGTCTGACCTGGGGCCACCTCGACGACGAAGCCGCCATTGTCGGCTGGGTCCTGGAACGCAAAAAAACGGTTGCATCGGTTTGAATTCCGCTGTCGCCGCCGACCGGGGAATGCGGGCCTAACGCCACACCCCGAGTTGCTCGAGCTGCCGGGTCGCCGCCTCGCCCCATCCCCGGTTGGCGGCGGGACTGGCCGGGCTCGGGTGGAGGATGGAGGCAATGCGCCGTTCCCCGCCGCCAAAGAGATCGCCCAGCCGTTTCTCCGCGTAACCGCCCACACCGATCAGCCACTCGGGATCGAGAATACGGACGATTTCCCGGAGATGACGGTCGCACGGTTCCCGGACCGCCTCCGCCTCGTGCTTGGGCAGTTTGTCCGGCGTGCGATTGCGCCCGCTCGCTTCCATAAAGACCAGGGGACAGTAGTTGGCCACGAAGTGATCGGAAAAAAAGGCCGGGGCGTCCCCGAATCGCTCCGCGAACAACCCCCATAAACGCTTCCCGCTAACCTCGGAACGACGGCAGGAAAACCCGTCCACCGTCCGCTTCGGGTGCTCCACGGCCGGACGGCCGATCGCCGCCTCCACGCCGATCCATTCCCGGACCCGCGTCACTTCCCCGAATGGCACCCCCGTCTGGGCCATCCCCCACGGTCCCGGGTTCATCCCCAGGAAGACCACCTTCTTCGGCGAGGCCGCGTGGAGTTCCAGGTAGCGGGCATGAGCCTTCCAGGCGTATTCCAACGGATTGTAAACGTGGGTTACGGGAGGGGAAAAGTTAAGCTCGCCCGCGGCCTCCCCCAGCCTCGCGGCCGCAGCCATCATTTTTTTAGCCGTGTTCGTCACACCGCCCGTTCAATCGTTTTTCGGCCCCGGGGGCCAGCGGAATCCGGAGTCTCGTCGAGCGCGACCCCGGTTCCCCCCCGAAAGCACCGGGGTCTCCCCCGTTTTCCGCATTGAAATACGACCGTCACCCCGTATAGTCCACCCATCGTAAAACAGCGGGGAGTCCGGAGCGCCGGGCTGAGATTGGGGTCCGATCGGCTCCTGAACCCTCATAACCTGATGCGGATCATGCCGCCGGAGGGAACGTCCAGCCATAAAATGACATGGATTTTCGAACGTCCGGGGAGCCCGGTTCGCGGATTTCCGAACGAACAACCATCAACTCCGAGCAACAAACCATGTCATCTTCCAACGGCTCCGACCCATCCTCCTTCGGCCCGCTGCCGAATTCACGGCGCGTCTACATCGAAGGCTCCCGATCCGATCTCCGCGTACCCATGCGCGAAATCGCCCTTTCACCCACCCGTATGCCCGACGGCTCGCGGGTGGAAAACGAACCGGTGCGCGTCTACGACACCTCCGGCCCGTGGGGCGACCCGAACTTCCCGGGCGATCCCACGCGCGGAATTCCCCCCATCCGCAAGAACTGGATCCGGGAGCGCGGCGATGTCGACACCTACGAAGGCCGGGCTGTCGCCCCGGTCGACAATGGCTACCTTTCCGACACCCACGCCCGCGACGCGGAAAAGAACGGCCGGTTGCTCCGCTTCCCCGGCCTGCGCCGCAATCCCTGCCGCGCCCGCGGCGGGCCGGTCACGCAGCTCGCCTACGCCCGGCGCGGCATCGTAACCCCGGAAATGGAATTCATCGCCATACGCGAAAATTCCCGGCTCCAAACCGTCCGCGAAGACGTGCGAACCTCCGCCGAAGCCGACCGCGACAGTCTGTTCAAACAACATCCCGGACAGGCCTTCGGCGCCGCCATCCCGGATGAAATCACTCCTGAATTCGTGCGGGACGAAGTCGCGCGGGGCCGGGCCATCATCCCCGCGAACATCAATCACCCGGAGTGCGAGCCGATGATCATCGGGCGCAATTTCCTCGTCAAAATCAACGCCAATCTCGGCAACTCCGCGGTCACCTCGTCCATTGAAGAGGAAGTCGAGAAGATGCGCTGGGCCATTCGCTGGGGAGCGGACACCGTCATGGACCTCTCCACCGGACGAAACATCCACGAAACCCGCGAATGGATCTTGCGCAACTCCCCCGTCCCCATCGGCACCGTACCGATCTACCAGGCCCTGGAAAAGGCCGGAGGCAAGCCGGAGGACCTGACCTGGGAAATCTACCGCGACACGCTTATCGAACAGTGCGAGCAGGGGGTCGACTACTTCACCATCCATGCCGGCGTCCTCCTGCGGTACATCCCGCTCACCGCCCGGCGCATGACCGGGATCGTGTCCCGCGGCGGCTCCATCCTGGCCAAATGGTGCCTGTCCCACCACAAGGAAAATTTCCTCTACACGCACTGGGACGAAATTTGCGAGATCATGGCCGCCTACGACGTGTCCTTTTCCATCGGCGACGGCCTCCGCCCCGGCTCGCTGGCCGACGCCAACGACGAACCCCAGTTCGCCGAATTGAAGACGCAGGGCGAACTCACCGAACGCGCCTGGGAACACGGCGTCCAGGTCATGAACGAGGGCCCCGGGCACGTTCCCATGCACATGATCCGGGAGAACATGGAAAAGCAACTGGAATGGTGCCACGAAGCCCCGTTCTACACGCTCGGACCGCTCACCACCGACATCGCACCCGGGTACGATCATATTACCTCCGGCATCGGCGCCGCCATGATCGGGTGGTACGGCTGCGCCATGCTCTGCTACGTCACTCCCAAGGAACACCTGGGCCTGCCGAACAAGAAGGACGTGCGCGACGGGGTCATCGCCTACAAGATTGCCGCCCATGCCGCCGACCTGGCCAAGGGTCACCCGGCCGCCCAATACCGCGACAACGCGTTGAGCAAAGCCCGTTTCGAGTTTCGCTGGGAAGACCAGTTCAACCTGGCCCTCGACCCGGAGACCGCCCGCGAATTTCACGACGAAACCCTCCCCGCCGAAGGGGCCAAAACCGCCCACTTCTGCTCCATGTGCGGTCCCCAGTTCTGTTCCATGAAAATCACCGAGGAGGTCCGCCGCTTCGCCGAGGAAAAGGGTTTGACCGGAGAACAGGCCATCGAGGAGGGAATGAAGGAAAAATCCGACGAGTTTAAACAAAAGGGATCCGAAGTTTACCTGCACTGAACCATGAATACACCGACACCACTCCCACCGCTCACCGGTCCCATCGCCGGCGCCCTGGCACTGGCCGTTTCTCTTGTCCCCCTGGGGCACCCCGAGCTTCGATCAGCCCCCGAAACCAGGTCGCAACCGGCTTATTCGCTGCTGGAAAACACCGGCGCCTACCCCGCACCGGAACCGGCGGGCGACGGGAGCTTCTGGTGGAAGGGGAATTTACACACCCACACCGTCTGGAGTGACGGGAGTCACTTTCCGGAGGTTGTCACCCAATGGTACGTGGAGAACGGCTATCACTTCCTGGCCCTGTCGGACCACAACATCATTTCCCGCGGCGAAAAATGGATCGACCCGGAAACCAACCGGTTCCTCGCCCGCAGCGGCGGCATGAAGGCCCTCGAGCTCTACCGGGAGCGGTTCGGCGACGACTGGGTGGACGTGAGGGAAGTGGATGAAGCTTTGCGGGAAAAACTCAGCGACCTTCCCTCAACGGGAGGCCACGCCGCCCGTCGACCGTCCGGCGAGCAGATGGAAACGGCCGGCAGCCTCGTCCGCCTGAAATCCCTGAACGAATTCCGCCACCTTTTCGAAAAAGCCGGCCGGTTCATTCTGGTCGAGGCGGAAGAGCTCACCGAGGGGAGTCACGTCGTTCACGTCAACGCGACCAACATCCTGGAAGCCATCGACCCCATCACCGGCGACAGTGTCGAGGAGACGATTCGGCTCAATGTCGACGCCATTCACGACCAAAGCCGCCGGACCCGGCAGCCCATGTTGCCCCACCTCAACCACCCCAATTTCCGCTGGGCCGTGACCGCGGAAGACATGGCTCCGGTCGAAAACCTGAACTTTTTCGAAATCTACAACGGGCACCGCGGGGTGGCCAATTTCGGCGATGAGACCCACCCCGGTCTCGAGCGGATGTGGGACATTGTGCTCACCCGCCGCCTGGCGGAGATGGATCTGGGCATCGTCTACGGACTGGCCGTCGACGACGCCCACCATTACGAGGAAAGCGAATCCGACGTCGCCCGCCCGGGCCGGGGCTGGGTCGTCGTGCGCGCCCCCTTCCTCACCCCCGAGCACCTGATCCGGGCCTTGAGGGCGGGCGACTTCTATTCCTCCTCCGGAGTCACCCTGAGCCGCCTCGAGGCCGATGCCGACGGCATCCGGATCGAGGTCGACACGAGCAACGACGAGGGCAATACCCGCTATACCGTCCAGTTCATCGGGACGCGCAGGGACTACGACCCGTCGAGCGCCTACCGGGTCGACGACGAAGGGAATCCCCTGACACGGGTGACGCGAACGTATTCCGACGATATCGGCCGAATCCTGAAAGAGGTCGAGGGCCCCGCCGCCGCCTACGACTTCGACGGGGATGAACTCTATGTCCGCGCGCGGGTGATCTCCACCCGTCTTCATCCCAATCCGTTTGCCGAGGGCGAACGGGAAAAAGCCTGGATCCAGCCCGCCGTTCCCGGAAAAGGCATGCTCCAGGCCCCGGTCCCCTACGACTGATCCCGCCGGCCGCTCCAACCCGCCGCGCCCCGCCATTGAATCGGCGGAACGATCCCCGGCCCTGATCCCGCCCGAACTCGTACAGTATGGCCATGGCGATCCGGTCGGGTTCCGTGCGAACCACAACCCCGCCCCGAAAGAGTTATGGCAAGGCAAGAAACGGCAGCAGCCAGAAAGAATGTACACGCCTGGTGCATGTACGACTGGGCGACCAACGGCTACCAGGTTACCACCGCTTCGGCCCTGTTCCCGGTGTTCTTCGTCGAAGCGATCGTACCGGAGGGGTTTTCCCTGTTCGGTCGCGAGATTCCGGCTTCCGGACTCTGGGGTTTGGGCCTGGCGACAGCGGCGATTCTCGTTTTCATGATGGCGCCGGTATTGGGTGCCGTAGCCGATTTCACCCTGCTCAAACGAAAATTCCTCATGGCCTTTGCCTGGGGAGGCTGCCTCTTCGCCTCGCTGCTGTTTTTCGCGACGCCGGGAATGGTATGGCTGTCGCTGGCACTCTTCATCGCCGCCCAGGTCTGCTACACTTCGGGCAATGTCTTTTACAACGCGTTTCTGCCCAGTCTGGCCTCGGATGAAGACATGGACAGCATTTCGGGACGGGGCTTCGCCTACGGCTACGTGGGCGGGGCCCTCCAGTTTACGTTGGCCCTCGGTCTCGTTTCCGGCCACGGGTACATCGGCCTTTCCCAGGAACTCGCCGTGCGCCTGGCGATCCTGACCGCCGGGCTCTGGTGGGTCGGATTCTCCGCCTACACCTTTTTCCACCTCGAAGAAACGCCCCCTCCCGGTTACCGGGAGAAAACCTTCCGCAATCCCGCCGCCGCCATCCGGCACGGGGTGAGCCAGACGTGGGCCACGACCCGCCTCCTGCCGAAATTCCCCGCCCTCCTGCTGTTCCTGCTCGCGTTCTTTTTTTACAACGACGGAATCCAGACGGTGATCGGTGTCGCCGCGGCCTACGGCAAGGACGAACTGAACCTCGGCACCCAGGCGATCATGATCACCTTCCTGATCGTTCAATTCGTGGCGTTCGCCGGAGCCCTGATATTCTCGCGACTGGCCCGAATAACCGGCACCAAGAACGCGGTCCTGTTGTCGCTCGCGGTGTGGAGCGGCGTGGTGATTTACGCCTACTTTCTACGGGAGGGCGACATCATTGGTTTCTTTGTGCTCGGGATCATCGTCGGCACCGTTCTCGGCGGCAACCAGGCGCTCAGCCGCTCGCTCTTCGCCAGTATGATTCCCCGCGAATCCGCCGCCAATTTTTTCGGCTTCTTCACCGTTTTCCACAAACTTTCGGCCATCCTCGGTCCGCTGCTATTCGGGGGAATGGCCCTGCTTTTCGGCTCGGCCCGCCCGGCGATCCTGGCCATCATCATCTTTTTTATCGTCGGCGCGCTCCTGCTCGCCTGTGTGGATGTTAAAAAGGCACGGGCATCCCGGGGACTCTGGCAGAGCTCCGAACCGGGGGCTTGACAAATGAACGGATGTCCATAGTACTTTATTCACTATGGAATCGCTCACCGTGCGCCAACAGGAGATTCTCGGTTTTATCAGGGTATCGTCCCAGAAAAACGGCTACTGGCCCAGTATTCGAGAGATCCAGCAGCATTTCGGCTTCAAAAGCACCAACGCGGTGGCCGGGCATCTGCTCGCCCTGGAACGCAAAGGCGCCATTTCGCGCATCCCGGGCCATGCCAGGGCCTATCGGATTCTCGGGAACAAAAAACCGACCCCGCCCGACGACACCCTGACGGTCGTCGATATTCCGGTCTACGGCAATATTGTGGCCGGCTACCCGGAGGGTGTGGAATCCGGACACGCGATCGCCCAGCTCCAGATCGATGTCGAGTCGGCCGGCCTGGCCCGCGGACGACAAAACTTTGCGCTGCGGGTTCGCGGCGACAGCATGGTCGACGCCGGTATCCACGACGGAGATACCGTTATTCTGGAAGTGCGGTCACCACGCAGCGGTGATATTGTCGCCGCCCTGATCGACGGCGAAACAACGCTGAAGCGCTACGTGCAGCGGCGCGGCCAGCCGCCTTTCCTGAAAGCCGAAAATACGGCCTACCCGTCGATCCACCCGATCTCGGAACTCGTGATCCAGGGCGTGGCGACCTCCATCGTGCGCCGACTTTGAGAGATTTTCAAATAACCGTTGACAGGGCTGGATAAAAGCACGAAAGATTTCCCCCTTCAGGCTGATGGTGGTTGTAGCTCAGCTGGTCAGAGCACCGGATTGTGGTTCCGGGGGTCGCCGGTTCAAATCCGGTCAGCCACCCCATCCTTCGCCCCGCTACGCAGAGCTTCGGATGGCAGGCCAAGTTTCCGTCCATCCCGACTGCTTCCCGAACACCCAAAGGCTTCGGGGGCGAAGGATGCCCTCCGTAGCTTTAGCGTAGGAGGAATGCCGCTCGGTTAAGAGGCTCCTCGTTGAAAGATCGGGATCGCTATCGACATCGGGATCGCTATCGAAAAGCCTGATAAAAGACGCCTTACAGAAACCTCGATCCCGATCCCGATAGCGATTTGCTCCGCCATCTCCGCTTCGCTCTGTCGATCCCGATGGAGG
>PXDC01000192.1 GCA_003565135.1 Verrucomicrobiota bacterium | reverse complement strand
GCCGTCGCTCGGCGTCCTCGGAGGTGTAGGGCCCGCGGGCGGACTGGTTGTAGTAGGGGTCGCGTGAGTCCTCCGTCAGTTCGCGGAGCAGCGCGAAATCAGGTTCGAGGTCGCCGTTCCGGTTCGCCTCCTCCCCCGATTCGCCGTCCGCCTGATCGGCGCTGCCGTTCTGGTCGAGGGTCTCCGTCTTCATCGGGAGCTCCTCGAGCAGCGGATTGTTCTGGAGTTCCTCGCTGATGGTGGTTTGCAGGTCCAGGGCGGGGACCTGGAGGATTTTCAGTGATTGGCGGAGCTGCGGAGCCAGCACCTGCTGCTGGGTCTGCTTCTGCACCTGTTGTAAGCCTTGCCATGGTTCGGGCATAAAAAAATAAAATGAATCGAGTCGTCGGTGGATCGGGTCGGGCGGGCCGCGTCAGTCCGATGTCGCCCGTACCCTTTGAAGGTTATGAGAGGAAAGGTTTTGCAGGTAGCCGGCGAGCTTTTCGTTCGTGGTGCCGAAACCTTCGCTGTAAAGGTAAAGCTCCAGGTCGTAAAGCATTTCGATGGCCGATGCGTACCGGTTCTCCCTTTCCCGTTCGAGCGCCTTGGTCAGCAGGTCGTTCAGGGGACCGCCGATTTCTTTCCGGAGCGTCGGGAAATGCGGCAGCGCCATGTTCCGAATGTTCTCCCAGGTGGCGTTGCTGTCCTCGCCCAGGAAAATGTTCCTGCCCAGCAGAACCTCGCTCAGGACCACCCCGAGGGAAAAAAGATCGGCGCGGCCGTCGGTGCATTCGTAATTGGCTTGTTCGGGCGAGGTGTACTCGGGTTTTCCCGGGATGATATGGCCCTCGCCGTCGTGCATCAGGTTCAAGGCTTTGGCGATTCCGAAATCGGTCAGTTTGACGCCGCCCGTGACGGACAGCATGATGTTCTTCGGATTGACGTCGCGATGGACGATATTGAGGGGCTGATTGTCCTTGTGGCGCTTGCGGTGGGCGTAGGCGAGACCCCGGCAAACGCGGGAAATGATGAAGGCCGCGAGGTCGGGGGGGACGGGAATCTCCCGCTCCCGGTGATTCTGGATGAACTGCTCCAGGGTCATGCCGTCGACAAACTCCATCACCATGAAATACTGGCCGGAGATCTCGCCCAGATGGTAGATTTGGACAATGTTCGTGTGGATCAGGTCCGCGGCCAGAAGGGCCTCGCCGATAAAGTTGTTGCGGAACTCCTCGATCTCGGAGAATTCCTCCCGGATCAGTTTAACCGCAACCCGTTTCTCGAAACGGCTCGCTCCCCGCTGCCGCGCTTCGTAGACGATACCCATCCCTCCTTCGGCGATGCGCCTTACAAGCTCGAAGTGGACTTCGTTGAAGATGTGGCGTATCTCTGGCATGCGGGTTCGAAAGCATCGAGAAGCATTGCTTAGCATGAACAATGCCTGAAATCCACAAAAATCGCAATTTCCGTTCGAATTGGGGGAGGGGACCCGGGGAATTCTGCCGGCGGCCATTGACAGGAAAGGGGGCTGCGGCATAAATGGACCTATGATTAGCCTTTCGGAAAACGCCGCGCGCAAGCTCAAGTCCATGCAGGAGGAAGTCGGGGACGATGCCAAAGTGCTTCGGCTCATGGTTGAGGCGGGGGGGTGTTCCGGCTTTCAGTACGGAATGTCCTTCGATTATCCCAAAAGCGACGATATCCGGACCGAGAGTGAGGGGGTGGCCATGATTCTCGACCCGGCCAGCTACGATTCGCTGAAGGATGTGAGGATCGATTTCGATGACGGCTTGAACGGCAAGGGATTCGAAATAATCAACCCCGCCGCCACCAGCACCTGCGGTTGCGGCAAGTCCTTTAACTAGGCGGGGTTCGGAACACGGAGGCCGGGGTCGTCCCGGCGGCGGGCGATCGCGGGTTTCGGGACCCGGGGAAGGCGCACGGAGCGAGGCCCGTGGCGCCCAAGAAGGTGTCTTGACATGAAATTGAGGCACATTTAAGGTTGACCGTTTAAAACCGTAATCTCGGTCCGCACCGGCAGGCGGTGGCTATATTTTTATAAACGACTAATGAGCAGCGAAATACTTTCAGTTCTGGAGCACATGGAAAAGGAGAAGGGGATCCGCCGTGAGGATATGATCTCCGCCATTGCCAGTGCCATTAAAAACGCGGCTCAACGTGGGGTGAACGCGGGCCAGGAACTGCGCATTGAGATCAATCCGAGGAACGGAGCCCTCCAGGCCTGGGCCCAGTACCTGGTGGTTGACTCCGTTAGTGACCCCAAGCGCGAGATACACATCGAAAAAGCTTCCGCCGTTCGACCGGGCATTCAGCTGGGGGAGCTCCTGGAAAAGGAGGTGGACCCCTCCCATCTCGGTCGAATTGCGGCCCAATCCGCCCGGCAGGCGATTATGCAGCGCCTGCGCCAGTTCGAGAAGGACCGGATTTACGACGACTACAAGGACAGCGTGGGGTCGATCGTTTCCGGCGTGGTGCGGCGGCGGGAACGGGGCGATCTCATCGTCGACCTGGGACGGGCCGAAGCCACCCTGCCGCCGAAGGAGCGGGTGCCGGGAGAGGATTATTCGCCGGGCGAACGCATCCGGTGCCTCCTGCTCAATATCGAGTCGACCAACCGGGGACCCGAGCTCATACTTTCCCGGGCGCACCCGAATTTCATCCGCAAGCTCTTTGAACTCGAGGTCACCGAGATCGCCGACGGCACGGTGAAGATCGAAGCGCTGGCGCGGGAGCCGGGGTACCGGACGAAAATAGCCGTTTCCAGCTCCGACTCGAAAGTGGATCCCGTGGGGGCTTGTGTCGGCGCCCGCGGCGCGCGCGTCAAGAGCATCGTCCGGGAACTGGCCGGCGAGAAAATCGATATTGTCCGCTATTTCAAGGATCCCACCGAGATGCTGGTGGAGACATTGAAGCCCGCGGTCCCCAAGAACATCCAGATCGACGAAAGGGGCCGGAAAATCCATTTCGAAGTGTCCGAAGACGACCTGGCGGTGGCCATCGGGCGGCGCGGGCAGAATGCCCGTTTGACCTCCCGGCTTCTGGGGTGGAAATTGGATGTCGGCAAGGAGAAGCCGCAAAAACTCGATTTTGAAGACAAGAAGCGTTTGGCGGCCGAGGGGTTGAACCAGATTCGGGGAATCGAGGGAGAGCTGGCCGAACGGCTCGTGGCCAACGGTTTTGTCAGTCCGGAAGCGTTTGTGGGCGTTGAAAAAGAGGACCTGATCGAAGCGGGGTTTGAGCCGGAAGAGGCGGAGGACATCCTCCAGAAGGTTTCCGCCTTCCTCAATCCCGAGAACGTCACACAATAATCGGCGGAACCGGGGAAGGAGGCGCGGCGTGCTTTCCCGGTTTTGCGGAGGAAGGATAGAATTCACCAACTGATGAGCGTACGAATACATCAAATTTCCAAGAAAACCGGCATTGCGAATAAAGATCTGATTGCTCTCCTGCAGGAGCGGGGCTTCAACGTCACCAGCGCATCCAGCTCCATCGACAACATCTCCGCGGAATCGCTGATCGAAGAGTTGAGCGAGGCCGCGGCATCCGGAACGGACGTAGAGGCCGCGGCGCCCGGCCCGGACGTTGAAACCGCCGCGCCCGACAAGGAATCCGATACGTCACCCGAAACGCCCGCCGATCCTGAAGACACGGGAGAAATGAAAACGGAGCCGCCATCCCCCAGGCCCGGAGGTTTGCCTCCGGGTGTTTTTGTCAAATCGGCGGACGATGTCCGGCGCGAGCGCGAAGAAAAGGAGGAGGCCAGGAAAAAGCCCCAGGCATCGGTGCCGGCGCCGTCCCCTCAATCCGCGCCGCCTCCCCCTCCCCCGCCCTCGAAGCCCCAGGCCACACCACCGCCGCCGGCTCCCGCGGCGAGGTCCGCTCCCGCGCCAAAGGCGCCCCCGCGTCCGGGAGGGTCTCCCCCGGCGCCTCCTTCATTTCCCGGGGTCAAGCCGGCCGCTTCTCCGGCCGCCGAAACGCCCGCCGACCGGACCGGCGAGTCCGGTGACGAAGGGGAGGATGGGGAAAGGGAGGAAGCCTCCCCGGAAGCCGCGGAGGAGCTGCGCATCCTTCAGATCAAGCCCCCCGTCGTGGTGCGGGACTTCGCCCAGCAGCTGGGGATCAAGCCGTTCCGCCTCATTTCCGAGTTGATGGAAATGAACATCTTCGCCTCCATGAACCAGGTGATCGACGAAAGCGTCGCCCAGGACGTGGCCGAGAAGCACGGCTACCTGTTGGAGGTCAAACACCGGAAGGCCGCGGCGGCGCCCGGGGAAAAGGCCCGGCCCGAGGAAAAGATCGAGGTCGACGAAAGCAAGTTTCTCGAACCGCGTCCGCCGGTGGTCTGCATTCTGGGCCACGTTGACCACGGTAAGACGACTTTGCTCGATTACATCCGCAAGGAAAATGTCGCCGGCGGTGAAGAGGGGGGGATCACCCAGCACATCGGCGCCTACCAGATCGAGGTCGGCAGCCAGCGTATAACGTTTTTGGATACTCCCGGCCACGCCGCGTTTACCAAGATGCGCGCCCGCGGGGCGGGTGTGACCGACATTGCCATCCTGGTGGTGGCGGCCGACGACGGGTTCATGCCGCAAACCGACGAGGCCCTTAAGCACGCGCAGGCCGCGGCGGTTCCGGTAATTGTCGCCGTCAACAAAATGGACGTTAAAGGCGCCGACCTCGACCGGGTCAAACGGCAGATGCAGGAGCGTGGAATCCCCCCCGAGGATTTGGGCGGGGAGACCATTGTCGTTCCCATTTCCGCCATCAAGGGGGAGGGTATCGACAGCCTGCTGGAGATGATCCTGCTGCAGTCGGAGATCCTGGAGCTTAAAGCCAACCCCCAGCGTGCGGCGGAAGGTATGATCATCGAGTCCGAGATCGAAGTCGGCCGCGGCCCTTCGGCCACCGTTATTGTCCAGCACGGGACCCTGAAAACGGGGGCTTCCGTTGTTTGCGGGAGCTCGTATGCGAAGGTTCGGGCCATGTTCGACGACAGCGGGGCCACGGTCAAGCAGGCGCCTCCGTCCACTCCGGTTCGCGTGATCGGCTGGACCGACGCGCCGGAAGTCGGCGGGACTTTTCGCGCGGTCAAGAACGAGCGCGACGCCCGGCGTCAGGTGGAGGAGGCCCAGATCGATGCCAAACGTCGCAGCGGGGCCGAACCGGAGGGAGGCGCCCAGCCGAAGACCCTGGAGAATTTGTTCGAAGCGATCGAAAACACGCGCAAGAAGACGTTCCGTGTGATCGTGCGATGCGACGTCCAGGGTTCGGTTGAAGCGGTCACGGGGCTCCTGGAGACGATTGAAAGCGACAAGATCGATCTGGAGATCCTCCAGGGAGATGTCGGTATGATCACCCGTAACGACGTCCTTATGGCCAGCGCCGCCGAGGCGGCCATCATCGGGTTTAACGTCAAATTGGAGCCCGGGGTGCCCAAGTTTGCCAAGCACCACAACGTCCCGATTTACCAGTTCGGTATTATCTATCACCTCGTGGACCAGGTGAAAGAGATCCTGGGGGGAATGCTGGATCCGGAGTATGTCGAAAACAAGCTTGGTGCCGCCGAGGTGCGGCAGGTGTTCCCGGTGGCGAAGAAGATCATCGCCGGCTGCCTCGTGACCGAGGGCAAGATTGTCCGCGACCGGCGCGCCCGCATCCTGCGCGAGGGCGAGGTGATCGCGGAAACCCGTATCGACACGGTCAAGCGTTTCAAGGACGATGCCACCGAGGTCCGCGCCGGGCTGGAATGCGGTATCGGCCTCGACAAGTTCAATCGTTTCCAGGAGGGCGACGTGATCGAGTGCTTCGAAGTACAGGAGAAGCGGCCCTCCCTTTGATCGCCAGCTTACGCCGGGGCGGACCGAAATGAGTCAGCGCAGCATTAGAGTGAACGAGTTGGTCAAACGGGAGATCAGCGACATTCTGCACACCCGTTACCGCAGCGAATCGGTCTATATCACGATCACCGATGTCGAGGTCAGTCCCAACCTGCGCACGGCCCGGGTTTTTTATTCGGTCATTGGAAACGAAACCCGGGTCCGCGAGTCCCAGCTCTGGTTGGACAGGAACCGCGACGAGATCCGCCACTTTCTCGGGAAGCGCGTTGTGCTGAAATACCTTCCCCATCTCAGCTTCCGCAACGATCCTTCCATTGAACGCGGGATGAACCTGATCAGCCTGCTCGACGAGCTGGAAGAGGACGACCGTGACGCGGAGAAATAACCACGGCTTGTATTATGATGCGCTGTCTCCGGCTTTCGGAACGCTGGTCGACTCCCTGCGCGGGAAGCGGGTGGCGGTCGTGGGTCATGCCCGGCCGGACGGCGACTGTATCGGCTCGCAGGTCGCCCTGGCGCGGTTGCTGCGCGCGGCCGGCACCGAGGCGGTCTGCGTGAACCGGGATCCGGTCCCCCGCAGGCTTGAATTCCTCTGCCGGGACGAGGTCTTTGCCGCCCCGGGCGACTGGAAGGGGGACGGCTACCTGGCCGTCGCCGTCGATTGTGCCGACCCGGATCGCCCGGGTGTCGAGGTCCGCGATCTCTTTCACGGCTTCGAGGTCAATATCGACCACCATATTTCCAACACCGCCTATGCGGCGCACAACTTTGTCGACCGTGCCGCGGCCGCCACCGCGGAGGTCCTCGCCGCCATGAGCTTCGACAATGACTGGGAGATCGACCCGGTAGCGGCCCAGGGGCTTTATGTCGGGATGGCGACCGATACCGGTCAGTTCCGATTTCCCTCTACCAGTCCGCGGGTATTCGAAATCGCGGCCCGTCTGCAGCGTCTCGGGGCCGATCCGGCACTGGCTTCGAACCATCTCTACGAACGGGAGTCGATGGCGAAGATGAAGCTCCTGGAAACGTTCCTTTCGAGTCTGCGACTGGAGTGCGATGGCCGGGCGTGTATCGGGGTTTTGCCCCGGGGGACCTTTGAAAAAACAGGGGCGGGCGCTGAAGACACGGAAGGTCTGGTGGATTACGCCCGGTGTATCGAGGGCGTGGATATCGCGGCGATAATGGAGGATCGCGGGGACGAAACCAAGGGCAGCCTGCGGGCCGGGGACGCCCGCTTCCGGGTCAACGATCTGGCGTCGGCGTTCGAGGGGGGCGGGCACGCCTGCGCCGCCGGTTTCACCGCCGGCAAGGGTTTTGAGCAATTTTACCCCGAGTTTTTGAAAGCACTCCAGTCCCATTTCCGGGAGGTTGATTCGGGGGGAGGAACCGATTGAATCATGGCATTGGATAACAAGGAATTCGAAGGCATTCTGCTGGTGGACAAACCGCAGGGAATCACCTCGCACGACGTGGTGGCCCGGCTGCGGCGCAAATTCAGGATGAAGCGCATCGGCCATGCCGGTACCCTCGATCCGATGGCGACGGGATTGCTGGTTGTACTCGTGGGCAAGGCGACCAAGGCTTCCCAGTTTCTGATCAGCCTCGACAAGCGCTACGAGGGGACCATTCGCCTGGGACAGACCACCCATACCCAGGACGCCGAAAGCGATATCGTGGTCGAAGCCCCGGTGCCCGACATCGGGGAGGAAGAGATCCGTCGTCAAATGACGGCGTTTACCGGGGACCAGTACCAGACGCCGCCCATGCATTCGGCCATCAAGGTGAACGGCGTTCCCCTGTACAAGATGGCCCGGAAGGGGAAAGAGGTGGTTCGGGAACCGCGGTTCGTCCGGGTATCCGAGTTCGAACTCCTCCGGTTGGCGCTGCCCGATGTCGATTTTCGTGTCGCCGCCTCGAAAGGGTTCTACGTTCGGACATTGGCCCACGATTTCGGGAATCGAATAGGCTGCGGGGGGCATCTGTGCCGGCTGCGGCGCACCGGGGCCGGGAAATTCGGCCTGGGGGACGCGCTCCCGCTGGAGGAGATCGAGGCGTTGCCGCCCTCGGAGCTGGATGGACGCCTTCTGCCCGTCACCCAAACGGTCCCCAGTCACGCGCTGTGAAGTTCCCGGCCAAAGTCCGGTCCCTGGAGGGGATCGATCTGCAGGGGAAAGCGCTTCACCTGGCCATCGGCATGTTCGACGGTGTTCACCTCGGGCATCAAAGTGTCATCGAGGCCGCCGTTCACTCCGCTCGCCGGCAAAACGGGATTGCGGGGGTTTTGACCTTCTGGCCGCACCCGAGCAGTCTCTTTCGTCCCGAGAAGCCGACCCGTTTGATCATGGATCCCGTAAACAAGGCGCGCTTGTTCCGCGCGCTGGGAATGGACCTGGTCATTGAACAACCCTTCGACCGCACCTTTGCCGCCATCCCGGCATCCGATTTTGTCGCCAGGCTCACGTCCCGGCTGCCCACCCTGGATTCGATCTACGTGGGTGAAAACTGGCGATTCGGGCAGGGGCGTACGGGAGATGTTCCTTTTCTTGTCGACCAGGCGCGTCGCCGGGGTGTCAGCGTCATCAGCATGCCGCGCCTGTACCGCAACGGTGAAGCCATCAGCAGCAGCCGGATCCGGGGATGCCTGGAACGCGGTGAACTCGAGGAGGCCAACTCGTTGCTGGGATACAGCTATTTTGTCGAGGCGGCGGTGCAGCCGGGGCGCCGCCTGGGCCGGGAGCTCGGATTTCCCACCCTCAACCTCGGCTGGAACGGGGATCTCCGTCCCCGGTTCGGCGTTTACGGCGTACAGGTGACGGAAGCGGCGGCGTTCCAGGCGGCCGGCCCCTGGAGCGGGCGCACGGACGGCAAGCGGTATCCGGGAGTGGCCAATTTCGGGGTCCGGCCCACGGTCGCCGGGGACACGGCCGAACCGGTGCTCGAGGTTCACCTGCTGGGAGATCATTGTCCCTTCGGGCCCCGGGATCGGCTTTGCGTCGAATGGTTGTTTTTCCTGCGGCCCGAGATCAAGTTCGACGACCTCGGCGCCCTCCGGAAACAGCTCCGGAAGGACTGCCGGGAGGCCGGCAGCCGGTTGGGCGCAGTGAAGTGACCGGCGTGTTGCGCGGAAAAATCGATTCGGCTACACAACCCCCCGGACCTTGGTGCGGATGGCCATGGCGGGCATCCGCGTTCGCGGTGGCGGGGGTGTGATTTTATTCTCCCGGCTGACGGCGCGGGGGAGCAAACGCTCGAGAGCCTGGGAGAACACGGTGAAACTGAAAGGTTTTTTCAGAAACGCCGACTGTTCGTCCAGTTGCTCCTCGATGGTTCCCATCGACGACGTGTAACCGGAGATAAAAAGAATGGGAATGGAACTGCCCCCGGAGCGGATGCGCCGGGCCAATTCGAATCCATCCATCCCGGGCATCCGAATGTCGGTAATCAAAACGTGGAAATTGTCGCTTCCCTCCGTCTCGATTATATCGATCGCTTCGTACGCGTTTTGCGCGCACGTCGCTTCGAAGCCCATCTGTTTCAGCAGCACGAAAAGCAGGCCGCGCAGGGCCGCGTCATCGTCCACCAGCAAAGCTTTTCGGGCTTTGAGTGTTTGGTTGGGATCGCTCGTCATAATCCGTGCCGCGATACTACCACTCGACCGTCCCGGAATCAATCGGGTAAAACCCTAACGGGACGTAAGAAAAGCACCGATCCGAAGCCTAGGGGCGCCGGTCCGGTTTTGCCGCCAGGAGCTCGCGAATCACCCGCAGGGTTGTCTGGACGGCTCCCCGGTTCGCGGCGTGCCAGCGTCGGGCGGTTTCGGCGGTTTCCCGCCGAAAGGATTCATTTTCCAGGAGTTCCCGGGCCCGCTCGATCAGGTCGACCTCGTCGCCCACCACCAGGGCGGCGCCGGTATCAACCAGTTCGCGGGCGATGGTGCGAAAATTGGTCATATAGGGCCCGAAAAGCACCGCCTTGCCGAATGCGGCCGCTTCGATCGGGGTCTGGCCCCCGTCGCGGCTGTGCCGGGGGGAGAGGGACTTGCCCACGAAGACCACGTCGGCCAGCTGGGTGAATAGCAGAAGCTCCCCGGTGGTGTCGCCGACAGCGACGTCGACCGGGTCGTTGGCCGGGCCGGAGGTCCGGAAGTGGGATGAGAAGGGAAACGCTTCCAGGATCCGGTGGATCTCCTCCCGGCGTTCCATGTGCCGGGGAACGAGAAGCAACTGGCAGTCGGTTTCCCCGGCCCGGGCTTCTTGCAGCAGTCGCAGCAGCGCCTCTTCTTCGCCCGGCCAGGTGGAGGAGCCCAGGATGAGGAGCGGATAACGATCCCCGTCGTCCCCTCCCGGAACGTACAGGCCGAGTTCCCGCCGAAGCTGCCGCCCCTGGTCCGGGGTCAGGGTCGGGTTCAGGTTGACGTCGAGTTTGATGTTGCCGGATGTGTCTACGGCGGAGGGGTTCGCGCCCAGGTCGAGAAATCGTTTCGCGTCGTCGGCCGACGCCGCGAGAATGCGGCTGAACTTACCGAGCAGTCGGGGTGTGAGGAACGAAAGGGTGGAAAGACGGCCGAACGACCGGTCGGAAATGCGGCCGTTGACCAGGACCAGCGGGACGCCCCGGGCCGCGGCCTGGTGCAGGTGTTCGGGCCAGAATTCCGACTCCATCAGCAGGCACAGGTCGGGCCGCACGCGATTCCAGGTCCTTCGGCTGAATGGCAGAAAATCGAGGGGGAAGTAGGCCAGTCCCGCCAGCCGGTCGCGGTAGCGCTCGCGCGCGAGGGCGTACCCGGTGCTGGTGGTGGTGGTGAGGAAAATCTCCGTGCCGGGATCGTCGCTCAAGGCCTTCAGGATGGGGGCGGCGGCGAATACCTCCCCGACGCTGACCGCCTGCAGCCACACGCGTCGCACGCCTTCCTTTTTAGGGGGGAGATCCGGCAGGGAGCCGAACCGGGTGGCGAACCCTTCACGGTAACCGCCGCGTTTTTTCATGCGCAGGAGGTAGCGCGGCAGCAGGAAAACCAGCAGGGGAAGAAAGAGGATTCGATAGGCCCAGATCATGGAATGGGAATGAGGGTACGGGGAATCGGGGCGGATTATAAAGCCTGTTTTCGGATGAAATCGATCCGTCGGGGAGGGATTCCGGCTCGACGCCGAAGGCCGGGTTCCGTTAATGGATGGCAATACCGAATTAACCCGAACGCACAACCCATGATGACATTCCTCAAACACAGCTTCTATTACCTCGCAACCACCCTCCCGTTCTTCGGGCTAACCGGCGCGCTCGCGGCGGAGACGGGGTCCCGAGACGAGTCGCCGTCCCGTTATGTCCTGGCGGTTCACGGCGGATCGGGCGCGATGGGTCCGGATATGCCGGATGATCTGCGGCAGGAATACCGGGAGGCGGTGGCGGCCGCGCTTCGGGCCGGTTATGCACAACTCGAAAGCGGCGGATCGAGCCTCGATGCGGTGGAGGCCGCGATCGTGATTATGGAGGATTCGCCCCTCTTCAACGCGGGCAAGGGAGCGGTTTTTACCCACGAAGGCAGGAATGAGCTCGATGCGTCCATCATGACCGGGAACGGGTTGGACGGGGGCGCGGTGGCCGGCGTGACCAATGTGAAGAACCCCATTCGGGCCGCCCGGGCGGTCATGGAGGACACCCCCCACGTACTCCTGGCTACCCGGGGCGCGGAGGTTTTTATCGAGGGTACCGGCCTCGAGCGGGTGGAGCCGGAGTATTTCTGGACGGAGCGGCGTTGGGATGCCTTGCAGCGGGCATTGGAACGCGAACGCGAGCGAGACGAGTCGGGAAGCCTGGACCCGGATGAGGTGACCCATCCCGAGGAGTACGTCGGCACGGTCGGGGCGGTGGCGCTGGACCGCGAGGGCAATCTTGCCGCCGGGACATCCACCGGGGGGATGAACAATAAACGACACGGGCGTATCGGCGATTCACCGGTCATCGGTGCCGGGACCTACGCGGACAACGCCACCGTGGCGGTCTCCGGTACCGGCTGGGGGGAAAAATTCATTCGGACCGCCGCAGCGCACAGCCTGTCCGCCATGATGGCCTACCAGGGGCTGTCCGTCAGTGAGGCTGCGGAGGCTGCGCTCGAACGGGTTGCGTCGATCGACGGCTATGGGGGGATCATCGCCCTCGATCCCCGGGGCAATGTCGCCATGCCCTTCAACACCCGGGGAATGTACCGCGGCCGGGTAACCGCGGACGGACGGATCGAGGTGTTTATCCACCACGAGGAGG
>PXDC01000420.1 GCA_003565135.1 Verrucomicrobiota bacterium | reverse complement strand
GGTTCGGCGCGCTTGCGCTTGCCGTAAAAGGCGCTAGCTGAAGCGGCGCGCTACGCGGGAAAGGCGCTGGCTGATGCGGCGCGCTACGCGAGGAAAGGCGCCGGCGGATGCGGCGCGGTAGGGATGGGCGCCCGTCGTGCGGCGCTTCAGCCAGCACATCCTTCCGGCTACGGATAAGACCATCGGTAATCGGATCGCCCACGGTGCAGGCCGCCTTCGGCGGAGGAAGCTTACCGGTTCGGCGCGCTCGCGCTTGCCGTAAAAGGCGCTAGCTGAAGCGCGCGGTACGCGAGGAAAGGCGCTGGCGGATGCGGCGCGGTACGGGTTTCCGGCCGGGCTCAGATCCCCATCCGCGACTTGAAAACCTGGCTCGCCCGCCGCGACATCTCGACCGTACGGCCGTCCTTTAAGGTGACCATCAGGCCGCTGTTGAACGAGGGCTTGATCGTGCCGATCCACTTCAAATTGAAGATCTGCCGGCGGTTCCCGCGAAAGAACCGGTCGGCGGGGAGACGTTCCTCCATAAAATTGAGGGTTCGGTGGATGAGCGGTTTTTCATCGTCGAAATAAAACCGGACAAAATTCTCCTCACTTTCGAGGAGCCGGAGTTTATCGTATTCGACAAACCAGCAGCGGTCTCCGTCCCTGATAAAAATATGATCGATACCGGCATTGGCGGAGGCCTTGCCCGCCGCTTCGGAAATCCGCTGGAATTTCTCCAGCCGGATACGAATCGCGGCGAGCAGTTCCCGTGCCTCGTAAGGCTTGGTCAGGTAATCGTCCGCCCCGATCCGCAAACCGTCGCGGATATCCCCCGAAGCGGTCTTGGCCGAGAGAAAGAGAAACGGGATGACGGCCGTCCGCTCCTCCCCCTGCAAGGCCTCCAGGACGGAGTACCCGTCGATCCCGGGCATCATGATATCGGAAATGACAAGATCCGGCCCCCACTCCCGGGCGCGTTCAATGCCGTCGCGGCCATTGTCAACCGCCTCCACCTCAAAACCGTTGATTTCAAGGAGGTCCACCAGCGGAAGACGGACCTGCTCGTCGTCTTCAATGACAAGGATCCTGCTCATGCTGACCAGATTGCGGCACCTCCGCCGGGATCACAACTTTGAACCTCGACCCAAGGCCGACCGCCGAGCTGAAGCGGATGGCTCCGCCATGAATCTCGGCCGAACGTTTCACGATGTAGAGTCCGAGGCCGGTACCCTTGATGGCGCCAACATTCGAGCCGCGATGAAACGGTTCGAACAGGCTGTCCTGCTCCTCCCCCGGAATCCCGATTCCGCTATCCTCCACCACAAGCACGATGCGCCCGTCGTCCACTCCCGCCTGAAAACGCACCGCTTCGCTCTCCGGAGAGTATTTGACCGCATTCGAGAGGAGGTTGTAGATAATCTGATTGAGAAGCGCCGCATCGACCAGGAACGTCGATTCCCGGGGAAACGTCGGCTCGAACACCACGCGTTGATTGCCGTGAACGGTGTGCAACTCGTCCACCAGCTCCTCGCAAAACACCTTCAGGTCCACGGCCGCGGGCTCGAACGGGACCTTCCCGACCTCGCTTCGGCTGGAAAACAGCACATCGTCGAGCAAGCGGTTCATTCGCTCGAGCGCCCGCTCGATATTGAGGAAATGCCGCCGGCGCTTCTCCGGCGATACGGCATCGCCGTACTCCTTGAGAAAGGCGGCGGAAGCACGAATACCTGTCATCGGGGTCCGGAACTCATGGCTGACCATGCGGATAAACCGCGTCTTAATCTGCTCCGACCGTTCCAACTGTTCACGCGCCCGCACGCGTTCCGTCACATCGATCTGGATACCCACAAAATGAGTCAGGTCGCCCCGCTCGTTCCGGACCGGTGAAATATGAAGCTCGTTCCAGAAGAGCCCGCCGTCCTTCCGGTAGTTGCGCAAGCGCACCTGGCAGGCTTGCCCGAGGGCCAGTGCCCGCCGCAACCGGTTCAGGTCCTCCTGGTCGCGATCCCCGCCCTGGAGGAACCGGCAATTGCGCCCGAGCACCTCCCCGGCCGAAAATCCGGTGATTTCCTCAAAACCCCGATTGACGTAGATCAGGGGATGCTCCGGATCCCGCGCGTCGGAAATGGTGACACCCGACGCGACACATGCCATGGCCGTATCCTTAAGGGCAATCTGGTCGTTCGCCCGCCGCAAAGAAAAAAGATCCCGAAGCACCCACACGTACACCGGCCCGCCCGACCGCATGACCCGGCACCAGGTCGCCTCACACGGCAGGGGCGCGGACCCGGGTCCGTTCACAACGACCTCTCCGCGCCCTTTCTCCCCGTAGGCCAACGGTCCATTGCCTCCCATCGGGTCGGAGGCGAAAACGAGTTCGTTGAGCTCCGTGCCCTTGAGGTTCTCCCGCGTTCGGCCGGTCAACCCGGATGCCTGTTCGTTTGCCTCCAGGACACGCCCACTGCCCGCATCAGTGACAAAGACGGCATCGCCGGTGAGCTCAAACAGCAGATCGAACGGAAGATCCGGATTCACGTATGACTACGATAATCAACCTGATACGCATTGTCAACGGAACGCGGATTCCCCGGGGAATCCGCGGGTGGCGGACGCTGGCTGCCGGAAGGCGCTAGTGTCCTGCGAGAAAAGTCCATTTAATTATTGCGTGGTAGGCGTTTTTGGGTAGATTCTCGTTGGATGCGTAGGGCAATAGCTATTGAATTGACC
>PXDC01000532.1 GCA_003565135.1 Verrucomicrobiota bacterium | reverse complement strand
GTTGAAGATAGTGAGGACGATGCGCTGCTGATCGTACAGGAACTGCGTCGGTCGGGATTCGCCCTGGATTTCAAGAGGGTCGGGAGCCGTGAGGATTTTTGTCGTGCTCTGGAATCCGGCCGGTGGGACGCGGTGATTTGCGACTATATCCTCCCGGGGTTTAGCGGTTTGGAGGCGCTGGACCTTTTTCGCGGCAGCGGGTTGGAGATTCCTTTTATCATGATTTCCGGGGTCGTGGGGGAAGAAGTTGTCGTGGAATCGGTGCGCCGGGGAGCGCACGATTATATTTTGAAGGAAAGCCTCGTCCGGCTGGGCCCGGTGCTTGAGCGCCAACTCAAGGATGCGGCCGAGCGGCGAAGCCGGCGGACGATGGAGTCCACCCTGCACGAAAGCGAAAGCCGTTTTCGCATGCTGGCCGAACATTCGCGTGACCTGGTGATTCTCGCTTCGGCCGAAGGTGTGCTGGAGTACGTTGCTCCGTGCGTGGAGCGGCTCCTGGGGTACCGTCCGGACCGCCTGACGGGGGTCAATTTTTCCGACCTTGTTCATCCCGAGGACCGGGAGCGGGTAATGCGGGAGTTCCGGAGGATCGCCGGGAACGGCGGCGCCGCTCCCGTTCTCGAGCACCGTTTGCGGCGGCGGGACGATGTCCACGTCTGGTTCGAAACGTTGCTGGAGGCGGTGGTGAGCGACGAGGGCCATGTGGTCAATCTCATGGCCAATTGCCGGGATATCTCGGAACGGCGGGAAATTGAGGCGCGCTTTCGGCAGGTGCAGAAGATGGAAAGCCTGGGCAACCTGGCCGGGGGAATCGCCCACGATTTCAACAATATCCTGGCGGTGATCAACGGTTACAGCGAACTGATCCTCAACTTGCAACAAGTCGATGAACAGGTGAAACGGTTCGCGCAGGAGATCAACCACAGCGGTGAGCGGGCGTCGCAGTTGGTGAAGCAGATTCTGACTTTTGCCCGGAAAACGGACACCCATTTTCTCACCGTCCAGATCAACGATACGATTCGGGAAATCTGCGAGCTTCTTAAGGAGACGTTCCCGCGTTCCATAGATATCGAGTTGCAGCTCGATGAAAACCTTCCTCCGATCGAAGCCGATGCCCAGCAGATCAGCCAGGTTTTCATGAACCTGGCGGTCAACGCCCGCGATATCATGAAGGACAGCGGGGGGCGATTGACGTTTTCCTCCGAACAGGTGGGGGCCTCCGGTCTCCCCGAAGACTTTCATGGGGCGGCCGATAAAAATTATATACGTATCCAGGTGTGCGATACCGGATACGGCATGGACGAAGAGGTCCGGTCGCGAATCTTCGAGCCGTTTTTCACCACCAAGGAGGTGGGCGAAGGCACGGGGCTGGGGCTCGCGGTGGTTTATGGAATCATCCAGAACCATTGCGGCCACATCGAAGTGGTCAGCCAGCCGGGACGGGGAACGGATTTCAATGTTTATTTTCCCACTTCGATGCCTCCGAAAGACATGCAGGGGATGGGGCGGCATTTTCGCGAGCCGGCGGGAGGGGACGAGACATTGTTGCTGGTGGAGGACGAGATCATGGTGGCGGAATGGATGCGCTGGAGTCTGACGAAAAAAGGGTACCGGGTGCTCTGGGCGAGGAACGCGGGCGAGGCCATGAGCCACTACGAACAGGAGAAGGACGTGATCGCGCTGGTGCTGGCGGATCACGGCCTGCCCGGCATGAGCGGTTGGGATTTTTACCTCAAGCTCAGGGAAGTGAACCCCGAATTGCCGTTTTTGATCGCCACCGGTTATCTCGACCACAACCTCCGCCAGAGCATGCTCGATTCCGGGGTCAGCGGGTTTTTGCATAAACCCTTCAAAAGGAAGGAACTGTTGCAGCACATCCGGCAGATCCTCGACGTCCGTGCGGCCCGCACGGGCGAATAGGCCGGGGACGGTCAGAACCCCCGGTGAAACCGCAGGGTCTCGACCAGGGATTCGTTCCGGCGCCACAGGTTGAGAATGATCCGGATTCCGCTCAGGTTCACCCCGTGTTCCCGCCGCAGGAATTCGATGCGGCGAAGCTCGAAAACCGCTTGATCGGTGAATGCGGCTTCCCTGGATTCCGGGTCGGGGACGCCGGGAAGGAGGCCGAGGCGGCAATAGTGTTTCACGCGATCGGGATGCACCTCGGCCAACCGGGCGGCGGTGTTCAGGCTATAGGGCTCCCGGGCGGGTTCCGGATCGAAGCCGGTCCGGACGAGAACGGCCCGGGTGGTTGTGCGCTGGGACTTCATTTCTCGTTGCGTGGGTTGTAGTTGCTGACCTTGGCGAGTTCCTCCCACAGTTCGCGGGCGCGTCCGGTCGCCTTCGCCGGAATGCGAATCTCCGCGCGGACGTACAGGTCGCCCCGTTGGTTGCCTTTACCCGGCAGGCCGTGACCGCGAAGGCGAAACTTCCTGCCGTTCTGGGTCCCCGGAGGAATCGTCATGGTGACCGGACGGGTGAGGGGCGGAACTTTCTGGCGAGAACCCAGCACCGCTTCCCAGGGAGCCAGCGGGAGATCGTAGTGGAGGTCGTTTTCCCGGACGCGGAAGTCCGGGTGAGCCGCGAAACACACTTTCAGGAACAGGTGTCCCGCGCGCCCGCGGCCCAGTCCGGGTTCGCCCTGTCCGGCAAGGCGAATGCGCTGGCCTTCGCTCACTCCCGGCGGAATCTTCACCTGGTAGGTTTCGGGTTGCCCGG
>PXDC01000531.1 GCA_003565135.1 Verrucomicrobiota bacterium | reverse complement strand
ATGTTGAGGAAGGCTAAGCTGGTTGTTGCGGTGCGGCGCCCGGTTTCGGGGTCGCGCCGGTAGTTCTCCGCGAACTCCATGGAGCGGGTGAGCTGCACCATGCCCTCGGAGCGCTTGTCCGGGTCGCCGGTACGCTCCCCTATACGCTGCTGTGTCACACCCAGGTTATTGTTTACCCGTATTATGTACTCTATTACGTTGCGGTGACGCGGGTCTTCATCTACGAGCAGATTCCGAATGAGGGATCGCTCACGCTCCATGCGGTCACGCAACTCAAAGTAGTACCCTTCGGCCGAGAAGAAGTTTTCGTTGTTGTACAGCGTATTGGCGGTTGCGTACAGCAGGTTTGGGTTTGCGCTAAAGCTGCCGGCAGCATTCATAAACTCGTCCAAGGCCTCTTCAAAGCGCTCACGGTTGTAGTGCACAAAGCCCTTTTTGTAGGACAGCTCCCGGGTGCGATATCCGGCCGCCTCTGCCTCCCTGAATCTGCGTAATGCCGCATCCAGCTCACCGGCAATGTAGTAGTGAATGGCTCCCAACCCGGCATACAAGGAACCAAAGCGCGGCTCGGGCTCCAGGAACCCAATGGAACGGGCCTGCTCAAAGTGGGATATTCCGTCGCGAAAGTGCTGTTCGGAGAGCAGGAAGTCCTCACGCTCATAGTGGTAGCGGCCTGCCCGGCCATAGGTGTCCACCAGCATGCCCGCCTGCCGGGGTGTCAGCGGCTCGGTCTGCTCAAACAAAGCAATAGCGTTGTTGAGCGCCGTTAGCTGATCTGTAGGCCGGCTCACGCGGCTGAAGTAGCGGGCAAGGTGAAAGTGCAGTTCCGGGATATCAAAGCGCATATCAAGCACCCGGTGCAGTACATCGCCCGCATCATCCAGCTCGTCGTAGTCCATGAGGTAGCCGCCCAACTCAGCATAGATGTAGGGGTCAATTTCTGCCCGCCGGTCGCTCTGGAAGAGTTCCTTAAGCGGCATGACCTCACGGTAGTTGTCGGTACGGATAAAGTACAGCAGCATGCGCATGAGCAGGAGGTCGGTCTCCCCATGTACCTCAATGGCGGTGGCATACTTTACCCGTGCGTCCTCGTAGCGCTCTGTATCCTCACGGTCGGCCCACAGCATGAAGTTGTCGCCCTGTGCAACAAGTACATCAAGGTCGTTAAAGTTACGGAATCTATACGCATTCTCAAGCCGCTCGGCCAGCCGCACAGCTCGGTCCCCGGCAGCAATGCCCTGCTCGGCCCCCTCGCGGACTATCTCCAGGAGCTGTTCCTCGCTGTAGCCACGGCGGTAGGTCTCCAGAATCTCATGGGCACGCTCAAAGTCAAACCGCTGTCGGGACTCAAGGGCGGCGTAGTCCAGGAAACCGCGCTTGTCAAAGGGATACTCCATGAGCAACCGCTGGTACTTTCCCGCAGCAAGGGCGTACTGGCGCTCCTCGGCGAATGCCTCGGCATATCTGTAAAACCATGGACGCCGACGCCACAGCGAGAAGGCCCGGTCAAAGCGCTGGTTTGCGGCGCTGTACTCGGCCTCCGGTATGAGCTCGTAGCCCTGCCTGTACAGCAGCTCTGCATACACCGGCCGGTACACAAAGCGGTAGCTCAGGAACACCACCAGCCCCAACACGGCTCCGGCAAGGGCGGCCACCTTGAGTACCGGCAGCACCTGCTTGCGAAACCGGTAACTGAGGCTGCGTTGTTCCTCTTCAAACTCAATACCGGACTTCTTGCGGTAGTCCTTGGGAATGTTGATCTTCTTGCCAAGAATATTGCCGCACAGCTCTGCAAGCTGCTTGGGCGATGTCCCCTCAATGAGCCGCCGCACAAGATTCTGCTGTTGCTTGGGCGAACCCTTGTCCTCTGCAATAATCCGCTCGGCAGCAATTTTCAGGTTCAGCGGCAGCGCGGCAAGCGTCTGCTTTACGCGCTCAAAGTCGCGTTCCGATATTTCAAACCCGGCAAAGGCAACCGCAGCAGCCTCTTCCTGAGCCGCCTCGTCGTCCTCTTCCTGCCCCTCGGCTGCGCCAGCTCCCTCGCTGTCATCCAGCACGCCGAACTCGGCCCCAAAGTCCCCAAGGCTGAACTCGTCGGACTCAAAGTCATCATCCGGCCCGTCACCCTCGTCGTCACCAACTTCCTCTGCTTCCTCGGCGTCGTCATCCTCGTCGTCAAAGCTGTATTCCTCGGCAACTGGAACCGCCGCGGCAAGGTCGTCCTCGTCGTCAAAGGTGAACTCGTCCGGCTCCTCGTCAAGTGCGTCGTCAAGCTCCTCGTCAAGCAACAGCTCTTCGGGCGCGTCTTCCGGGGCGTCTTCTGGCGGGGCGGCGTCATCCAGCTCCAGGTCATCTATCTCGATTTCGGCCGAGTCCTCGGGCTCCCCGCTTTCGGTGTCGAGTTCGGCGTCTGAGTCTGTGTCGGCCTCGGCTTCGGACAGGTCGTCAAAGTCCCCAAGGTCCCCAAAGTCGGAACCAAGGTCAAAGCCGTCGCCAAAGTCGTCTGCACCGAGGTCTTCCGTGTCACCCAGGTCGTCAAGGTCATCTATTTCGGCGCTCTCGCCGGGCTCCGGTTCGGCCGGGGGTTCCGGCTCGGGTTCCGGTTCGGGCTCCGGCTCGGGGATCTCATCCTCGGGAGGCTCCAGGTCAAGGGGGCCGTCGTCTTCGTTGAACTCGTCAAGGTCAAACTCATCCAGTGAGAACTCATCTATGGCAGTGTCTGTTTCGAGGTCGT
>PXDC01000133.1 GCA_003565135.1 Verrucomicrobiota bacterium | reverse complement strand
GGTGGACCAGGCCGACGCGCCCTTCGAAATCGCCGGCATTCATTACCATTTCCAGACTGACGTCATCCGTCTGTCCCGGAACGATTAGGAAAAGGGGACCCTCGCCGGCTTCGACCGCAATCTCCAGGTAATAACCTTCCTCATCCTCGCGGGTGTGGAAATGGAGACGTTCCTCAGTGTTGTCTCCGTGGAGTTCGATGCGCTCCCGGAACGCGTCTCCCGCGTTCTCTCCCGCATGCCACAACCAGCCGTCGTCCCGGTCCAGCCAAAGGCTGTCGCCGGTCACGTCCCCTTCGACGTCGTCGACAACCTCCACAGCCGCCACCCCGACGCCGTGCTTGTAAACCAGCTCCTTGCCCAACTCGCCGGTTCGCCACAGGAACACGATGCCGACGAGACCGATCACCGGAAGCGCGACGCGCGCGAACCCCTTCCGGTCCAGCCGGAACAGGTGTAAGAGAATCCGCACGCCGGCAAACAAGGCGAAGAAGATCAGGGTGTAGATCGCCCAGTCGTCGTGATCGCTCAACACGGTCTGAGCTTCCAAAGGAACACGCACGGTGTCAGCCGCGGCGCGGCCCGTCCAGACCGCACCGGCGGCCCCCAGCACCCCCAGCAGGTAGAGCAGCGTCGCCGGCCCGGCCAAACGCCGGTTCAACGGCTCGATCAAACGCAGAACCTCCAGCAGGACCGCGACGACGAGCAGCGCGATCGGGAAATGCACGATCATCGGGTGCACGTTCGGCGCCCATTCGGGTATGATTTGAAACATAATGACCTCTCCTTTTTTGGGTTCAGTGGAAGATTCGCTACATTGGAAACCCAGAACAGCTCGTCCCCATCTCGCCCAATCCCTACCCCTTCTCCCAATCCTTCCGTGTATTCCGCGTGTTCCGGTTCCCAATCCATCATAAGTCGTAATTCATAACTCATAATTCCCTTTCCCTCGTCCCTCGATCCCTCGCGGTATCACCGGTTCGCCGGTTCCCAAATGCTCACCCCTCCCGGTACGTATCCTTCACTTCCTCCACCCAGCAGTAAAGAACCGGCACCGTGAGCAGGGTGAGGACGACGAACAACATTCCGCCGACACTCGGGATCGCCATGGGAATCATGATTTCGGCTCCCTTCCCGGTCGAGGTCAGAACCGGCAGCAATGCGAGGATGGTCGTCGCCGTGATCATGAGGCAGGGGCGCACCCGGCGAAGACCGGCCCTAATGGCGGCTTCGCGCATTTCGGTTACATTCTGCGGTCGCGATCGTTCGAAGGTCTGGCGCAGGTAGGTGGCCATGACGACGCCGTTGTCCACGGCGATCCCGAACAGCGCCAGGAAGCCCACCCAGACCGCGACGCTGAGGTGTACCGTTTGGAGTTGGAAGAGGTCGCGCTGGTTGACCCCGAACAGCGAAAAATTCAGAAACCAGTCCTGCCCGTACCAGTAGATCATGGTGAACCCGCCGGCCCAGGCCACGAGGATTCCGCTGAAGACTATGAGCGTGGTCGATACCCGGCGGAACTGGAAGTAAAGGATCAGAAAAATGATCGCCAGCGATACCGGCAGCACCACCGCCAGGGTCTGGGCCGCTCGCACCTGGTGCTCGTATTCACCTGCAAACCGCCAACTGACGCCCGAAGGCACGTCCAGCCGGCCCGCGGCGATGCGGTCGTCGAGGTAGGCCCGCGCCGCCTCCACCGCCTCCACCTCCGCAATCCCGGGTGCCGCGCCGAAGGTGACGAACCCGGTCAGGAATGTGTCCTCGCTGCGGATCATCTGCGGTCCGCGCACGTAATGAACCTCGGCCAACTCACGCAGCGGGACGTGGGCCCCGTCCCGCACGGCAACCTGGATGCTCTCCAGATCCTCGATCGAATTTCGTCGTTCGCGCGCGTACCGCACGCGAACCGGAAAACGTTCCCGACCCTCCACGGTCTCGGTCGCGACCCGGCCGCCCGCCGCCATGGCCAGCACGTCCTGCACGTCCTCGACGTTGAGCCCGTAACGGGCCGCGGCCTCGCGATCAATTTCGATCTCGAGGTACGGCTTGCCCACCACGCGGTCCGCGCTCACCGTTTCCGCCCGAATCTGGGGCACTTCCCGCAGGGCTCCCTCCATACGCAACGCCATCCGGTCGAGGGTCTCCAAATCGGGCGCCCGGATCTTCATCCCCATCGAGGCGCGCATGCCGGTTTGCAGCATGATTTGCCGGGTTTCAATCGGCTGCAGCTTCGGCGCGGAGGTCGTGCCGGGAATGTGCGCGGCGTCGGCGATCGCATCCCAGATGTCGTCCGGGGAGCGTATGTGATCGCGCCACTGCCGGTAGGGGCGTCCGCGGCGGTCCTCGATCAGTTCGCCGTCGTCGCCGCGCACGAATTCGTCTGCTTCACGGTCGTACTTAAAGTTGATCCGTCGGCCGTCGGCGTCGCTGACGTATTCCGGTTTGTAGTTGATGATCGTTTCGACCATGGACACCGGCGCCGGGTCCAGGGCGCTTTCGGCCCTGCCGATTTTCCCAAGCACGGTATCCACTTCCGGGATGCCCATGATAGCCCGATCCTGGTATTTCAGGACTTCGAGGGCCTCCCCGAACGACGCATGCGGCATCGTCGTCGGCATCCAGAGGAAGGACCCCTCGTCCAGGTCCGGCATAAACTCGCGTCCGAGTCCGGAGAACTCGTGACTGGCCCACACCCAGGGTGCCGAATGCTCGACGATTTCCGGTTTGACTCCCACCTTCTG
>PXDC01000533.1 GCA_003565135.1 Verrucomicrobiota bacterium | reverse complement strand
GTCAGGGCGGGGTTCCACCTCTCTTCGACGGTTACCGGACTCCCGCCCAGCCGGTCCACCAGCCAGTCCGCCGTTTCCGTGGTGCTGGCGTAGCCGGGGGTGGCGACCTCCGAATGAGTCAGGAGCAATCGCCGATTTCCCTCCGCGGCCTCGGCCGCGAAATCCAGAAACGGCTTCATGTGTCCGGGGTCGATCGATCGCGCTTCCCGGTCACCGGCAAAGCCGGCGTGAAGGGAATCGGCGAGGATGAGCGTGGCAATCGCGGACGCCGGGCCCTCCTGCCGCAGGAGCTCCCGGACGCCGCCGAAGCCGGCGCTGAAGGCCGACAGGGTGACGGCAGTCGTGGCCACCGGTTGCCCCGCGCGGGAATCAATCTCGCCGGAAACCGCCTTCATCAGGCCCGCCCAACGTTCCGGTTCGGCGAAAAACTCCCGGTACGCCGAGGAGAGTCCCGGACGGTTCACCACCAGGAGCACCCCGGGAAGCTCCGCCCGCAAAAACTGCTCCTCCACCGTACCGGCCGCGCCGTGCAGGTGAACGGTCAAGGGAACCGGTTCCTCCCCCTCGAGCGCGGCCTGCGGAATCACCAGGACCGCGGGATCGAGGTCTATCCGCAGGGGAACTTCCCCGAAAAGGGGTGAAAACAGAAAGGGAAACGCAAGAAGCAGCCGGGAGGACTTTAAGGCGCGTTTCATGCGAATCCTTCTACCTTTCTGAATGGGTAATGGAAAGCGGTAATTAAAGTGACGGGCGAAATGGCCCGGAACCTAGGATTTGAGCGGAGAGCGAATCGGGCTTTCATGGGGTTGCGTGCGTGTTTCCTGTTGGTGTTGCTGCTAGCGGATCGTGAACTGAATCCCAACGAACTCCCCAATCACGTGCTGACCTTTCATTCGCGTCCAGGCTGCGAGTGAGGGAAAGATTCCCGGGATGCCTGGAGCAGGAGGTCCGATAAGGTTCGCGGTTGGGGTCGCGATGGGTGCCGGACGTTGATGGGACCGTCCCCAAAGGATCGAGCGGGCATGGAGGAATCGAACGAACGGTTACGGCGTGACCGCCGCGGGCGGCCCGTCGAGTTCGATCAGGCCGAGGTCGAACGGCTCGTCCGTGCGGCCGCCGGGGGAGTCGGGAATTTCGACCTCCGTTTCCATTGTCGCGATGAGGGGCACTACGGAGCGGTGCTGGTCGTCCCTTCCGGGTTCGCGCAATTCGATCCGCAAGGTGTATGTTCCGCCGGGAACATCCTCGATCCGAAAGCGGCCTTCCTGTTCAAAGTTCAATACGTAACGCCGGTTGCCGGCGAGATGATAGTCCATGCCGGCTTCGGTATTGTAGAAAGCCCGATCGCTGCGGATGTTTGCTTCGCGGCGTCGAGCGAATGTTTCCCGGACAGCTTCCCTTTCTTCGTCGGTCGCCGCAGCATGCATCGTCTCCAGGAGTTCCCGCTGGAATTCGGTGAAGTCAGTGAGTGCCTCGGGTCGCGGGACGATTTTGCGCAATGTCTGAACATCTGCCCGCCAATCGATTTCGCCATCATAGTCCTCGACAACGATCCGGCCGATGACCGGACGCCCCTGTCCGCCGAGTGTCAACCGTCGTGTTTCGCCGGGTTCGAGTTTGAGCCTTTGGGACTGCGACACCACAATCGGTCCGAAACGGGTGTCCCGCACTCCGGGCTGGTGGAATCCTTCCATGGGAATCGGCGGGACGCGTTCGAAGACGAATCTTCCCTCGCTATCGGTCTTTGTTTCCAGGTACAGGTCCAGGGGGGATGAATGGCGGGGATGATGAAAATGCGGCGGGGATGCCGCGTGCAGCCGGATGGTTTCGTCAGTGCCGGGTTCGGCGCCGATCCATAACTGTCCCTCCACGCGGCCCCACGGCTCCAGCCGGACTTCGCTGGTATCGTCGAGTTCCTCCATAGCCAGTTCCGCATACCCCGTCTCGTCCAGAATCAGTACCCAGTGCGGCCCCGGGCGGGGAGGAAACCGGAACCGGCCCTCACTGTCGCTGCGTGTCATACGGGTTCCCGGATACTGGAAATCCCGGATATTCAGTTCGCTTCCGTCGCCGCTCATGTACACGCCGTTTCGCATATCAGCCCGGTAGACGGCGGCTCCCGCGGCCGGTTCGCCGTCGGGCCTGAACAGAAAACCCTGCGGCCCGGTTCCGGTTGCCAGTGCGACGTCGACCACGGTGTCCTTTTCGATGACGGGGTCGGTGGCATGCGGGAGATAGCCCTCGGCTTTTATCAGGAGGGCGGGGGACCGGGGGTGATCGTCCAGGAAGATGGTGAAGGCGCCGCCGCTGAAGACGGATTTTCTGCTCTCCAACCAAACGATGTGATTCCCTCCGTGCCCGTGTACCCGGCCCTCCATTACCGTGAATTCAGAGATCGGTTCACCGGTTTCGGAATCGACCACCGTGCCGCTCACCCGGAAGTCGCCCGAGGTCACTTCCTCCGCGCCGCGCAACGGCAGCGCAGCAATGATCGATTGCTCTCCCTCCAGTCGATCCCGGCGTTCGCCCGGCTCCAGTTCGATAATCAGGTTTGTTGTGTCGTTTTGGATACGTCCCATTAAACGAAACGGGTTCAGGGGGTCGATGCTTGCGTTGGCAAGCGACAAGGTATAGCCGGGAGTTCGCACCGACAGGCTGACGGACTCCTCCGGAACCCCGGAGAATCCGAATCGGCCTTCGCTGTCGATCCCGGTCTCCAGCGAGTCAGACCCGGTCCGGCGCGAGAGGTGCACGGAGGTGTTTGCGGGGGGCGTGGATCCGTCCGTCAGGCGGATCCTTCCCTCCACCCTGTAACCCGGTTGAACCCTGATATCGCCCACTTCGAGGGTCGACCCGACTTCCCGGGTTTGGAGACGTCTTGACAAAATCGCTCCCTCTTCGTCGAGAGACTGCATGATGCCGTAAAGATGGTAATCGATTTCCGGCTGCAGATTCGTGAAGCGGAAACGGCCTTCGTGATCGGTGGCCAGGGAGACGGCGTCGGTGTGGTCATACATCCCGCGCCGCACACCCAGCATGCCCAGCTTTACCCCCGCCAGCGGGTCGCCGTCTTTCAATACCCGGCCCGTGACCGTGACGCCTTCGGATAACGAAAATTCGTGCATGGTATCCCCGGAGGGAACGGGTGGAAAAACCCCGGGGGCAAATCCACCTGCCTTCACGAGGAACACAATCTTATCGAATGGCTCGATTGCGTGGATGGCAAATTCGCCGTCATGGTCGGCGACCGCCAAGGGATCCATTCCCGGCCTTTGGCCGTAGCTGGTTATGTCCCCGTCCTGAACGCCTTGAATCCTGGCCACCGCGCCGGGAACGGGGTTTCCGTCGCCGTCCACGACCCGGCCGCGAATTCGTTGATTCGGCGCCTCGCCGGGAAAAGCGGTGGGAAGGATAATCTCGATCGGTCCGTTCGCGGGGTCGACATCGGGGATGATCTGCGCCTGGTACCCCCGGGCAGTAACCGCCACGTGGAAGCGGAGCCCCGGGTCAAGGCGGGCGATGGTAAAGCGGCCGTTGGCATCCGTCCGGGCGCTCTTCGCGCAGTCGGGGTAGTTAAAAGGGCCGAGGAGGTCGGGATCCTCTTTCGGCGCGGCCGAGTGGATGAAAACGGGCGCGTCCGACAGGGGGTCCCCGGCGTTGTCCCGCACGATGCCGGTCAGGCTGGGACGATTGTCGGTGACGAGGACGCTGATGGAATTGCCGCGGAGATTGGCGGAAACCATGTCGGTCAAGCCGTCGCCATTCAGGTCGCCGACGGCGACCGCGTCGGGGGCGGCGCCCACGTTGTAAACTCGGGCGGGCGAGGAAAACCGAGCCCCGCCGCCGTTGAGGTAAACCGCCAGGGAGCGCATGCCCTGGCATACGGCGACGATGTCCAGCCGGCCGTCGTTGTTCATGTCGCCGAGCGCCAGCGAAGAGGGATGGCACCGGCCGAGGTCGATGTCCCGCCGGGTAAAATCCCCGTCCCCGTCCCCGAGCAGCAGACTGATGGAGCCGTCGGTGAAGTTGGGAATCGCCAGGTCCACGGCACCGTCGTTGGTCAGGTCGCCCGCCACGACGAATCCCGCCCGCTGGCCGATCGCATAATCGGTCCGGGTAAACCCGCCGGTCCCGCGCCCGAGGAGGACGGTCGCGGAGTTGGCGCGGCGATTGGCGGTAGCGAGATCGGCTCGGCCGTTATTGTTGAAATCGGCGGCTGCGATCGAAATCGGGCCCCGTCCGACCGCAATTTGTATGGAATCTCCAAATACACCGTTTCCCAATCCGGGCAGCAGGCTGACGGAATCTCCCATAAAGTTGGCGGCCGCGATGTCCGGGATGCCGTCGCCGGTGAAGTCGGCCACAGCGACGCTCAGGGTCATCAGTTCGCCTTCACCGGTACTGTAGGTGACCGGTTCGCCCAGGGTGCCGTCGCCGTTTCCGATAAACACCGTGACCGAGTTCGAGTGATTGGCGGAGATCACGTCGAGGATGCCGTTGCCGGTCAGGTCGGCGGCCCGGACGAAAACCGGGTCGGGGGCCGTCGGGTAGGAGACGGGCGCACTGAAGCTTCCGTCGCCATTACCGGGCCGGACCGTGATGGCATGGTCCTCGCGGTCGGCGGTGATAACGTCGAGGTGGCCGTCGCCGTTCAGGTCGGCGAGGGTCACACCCTGTGGAAAGGTTCCCATCGGGTATTCCACCGCTGCGCGCATGCGCGGCACCTGGGCGAGTTCGCCCAACGGCTGGGGCGATGGGCGTTCGGCACGGGAGGATTCCGCTTCGGATTCGGCGGTCGGTGCGGGCGGCTCCGGATCGGGTGCCGGGGATGGGGAAGGGAGCGCCAGGTAAAGAATCCATGCGGCCAACGGGGCGCCCAAAATGACCGCGGTGGCGACCGCGACGAATCGCCACGGTCGGGCGGAAGGTGCAGCGGAGGGCGCAACTGTTTCTCCGGGCGCTTCGCCGCGCGGAATGCGGGAGGTCACGGTTGCAACTCCGGTCCGAAACTCGCTCGCCTGCTGGTAGCGCAACTCGGGTTCTTTTTCCAGGGCGCGGAGCACGATCTCGTCGAGCCGCACGTCGATCTGCACGCGTTGGGAAGGATGGGGAAAACGTCCGAGCGGCAGTTCGCCGGTGAGCATTTCGTAGAAGACGACTCCCAGCGCGTAGATATCGGCCCGGTGGTCCACTTCGGCGGGCCGCTCAACCTGTTCCGGGGCCATGTAGTGGGCGGTGCCCATGACGTCGGCATCGCCGGTTATGGCCTCGCCGCGTTCCGCGCCGGCCAGGCGGGCGATCCCGAAGTCCGCCACCTTTACCCGGCCCTCTTTGTCGATCAGGATGTTTTCCGGCTTGATGTCCCGGTGGATGACGCCTTTTTCGTGGGCGTATTCGAGGGCCTCGCAGATGGGCGGCACGATGCCCAGGGCTTGCTCCGGAGCCATCCGCTCCTGCTGCAGGAGGTGCCGGAGGGAAACGCCGTCGACCAGTTCCATGATAAGGAAGAAGTGGCCCTCGCGTTCGCCGAACTCGTGCACGGCGACGATGTTGGGATGGTTCAGCCGTGCCAGGGTCTGCGCCTCGCGGGTGAAGCGTTCGACGAAGCGCGAATCCCCGTCGTGACGGTTGAGAATTTTCAGGGCGACCAGCCGGTCGAGTTTGGGTTGCCGGGCCTTGTAAACGGCGCCCATCCCGCCGGAGCCGAGGAGGCCGAGAACGTCCATTTCCGGAAACAGGCGCGCGACCTCTTCGACCGGTATCGGCGGGGGGCGTGATTCCCGGTCGTGGCCCCACCCGGTGCCGGTTTCCAGGTTGGCCCGGGCGACGCAGGCCGGGCAAACCCCCTGCGGCGCGTAGGACGGCAAGGGACGGCCGCATTGCGGACAAACGCGTTTATCGCTCATGAGGTGGTTTTGCGGAATGGGACGATTGGCATGGCAAACGGACCCGTGCGGGAGAGAATGAAGACCCGGTCCTTCGGAGGTTGACTACGCTTTTTTCCCTTGGGGGTTACAGGGATCATCGTGAAAGAAGAGCCCGGATGTGCCGCAGTTCCTCGTCCATCTCGTCCGGAGTGACGGTTTCGGCGAGCTCGTCGCGGAAAAACCTGCGGAAGCGTTGACGCATGCGGTGCATGGCCACCCGGGCGGCGCCCTCGGTCATACCGGCCGCCGCCGCAGGCCCGGCGTAGGACGTGGAGCCGGCGGGTTCGGCGAGGAAGGATTTCAGTGCTTCAAAGACGCGGGATCGGCCGGAGTCGGCGTAGTCCTGCTGCAGGCGAAACATGGCCCGATCGAAGAGCGTCAGGGCCCACTGTCGATCGAACAGGGTTTCGGGCGACTCCCTCTCCACCGGCTCGGCCGCGTAACGGCCTTCCGCTTCCAGGATGCTCACGGAAACGGGGAAGACGCCGCTGCCCCGCTTCTGAGCCTGCAACCGCCGCCAATCGGAAGTCAGAAAACGTTTCAGGGCCACCAGCAGGAACGTGCGGAACCGGCCCTTTTCCGGTGCGGCGGAGGCGAGACCGCCCTGCGTGAGCAGCCGGGCGAAAAACGCCTGGGTCAGGTCCTGGGCGTCCTCCGGGGATCGGCCGGTCCGGCGGACGAAGGCGTAAAGGGGGTACCAATAGTCGCGGCACAGCGACTCGATGGCTTTCCGACCGGTGGGTTCATCGCTCCTGCGGCTGGCGAGGACCACGGTCCATCGTGTGGTCTGAAAGCGGGCGGATTGGACGGGATGATCGCGTTCGCTGGGCGTTATTTGAGGCATAGAGGGAGACTTGGATTATTAAATGGAATCTCCGGCAATTGCACGGAGATTCGGCGTCCATCCAGACCGGCGACGACGCCGGGCGAACAGGCGGATTTCGTCGCCGGACCGGACGGGGTGCATCGGGGTCACGGAGGCGAAATCCCTTCAATCTTCGAGCGCTGCTCCCGGATCTTGCGGATGGGTTCGTCGTATTGGCTGGAAAAACCCTCGCCCAGGAATGCGGAGGGCCTGTCGAACCTGTGGCCGAAACGATTGCGCTGGTAATCCCTCCAGGCGAGTTCCTTCAATTGGTGTTCCCGCAGGAGGATCATGTGAGCGAGAACCCGCGTGTTTTCCGGGCATGGAACGGTTTCGCCGGACCCGAGCCGCCGGTCGATCGCCCGCTGCAATTCGTCGCCGGCCGAACGGCCGAACGAATGCCGGTCACCGAAAAGCTCCTCGTCGGAAAGATCCTGGAGGATCATACTGAATCGATCGATCGGGGAGGGCGTCCCGTTCATCGTGACGGGTAGAGGCGACGAGCCGGAAACGCTCCCGGCGGACCCGGCATGATCCGGAACCGGGGGGGTGCGGTAGAGGGACGGCCCGGCCCCGGGCTCGTGGAAGGGGGAGAATACAGGCAGGATGCCTGTGGGGGCGGTTGCGGCGGCGAGGAGGACGGTGCCGGCGAATGCTGCGAGGACAATGGATTTCATGGCGGACAATAGTGAAAAGGCTGTGAGCCAATCGGATGGACAGGCGGGCGAGGGGCTTTCATTCCGGGAATACGCATTCCGCCCGCCGGCGTTACACCCGTTGACCGAATGCCGGCGTGTCTCCATGCCATGCGGACGATCGGCGCCACGACCCGGGCGATGGCTTTCCGTCGTCGGGGGTGACCGGATCCGGTGTGGCCGGGCGCAACGTCTATGCGGAGAACCTATCCGGTGTCGGGGGCCGCGCGTTTTCGGCAAGCCGTACGGCCGGCCCGGTCACGGCCTCGCGGCCGCATTCTCTCCCGGCGCTTCCAGGTTCGTCGCGGGTCCCGTCCGGTCCAGCGTCATGGCCACGATGGCCGGTGTAACCAGGGATTGTGCCGAGACGACGTCGATGCGGTCGACGATCCTGGCAGCGTGCGGATTCAGCAAAGTGGTCCGGTAGAAGCGAAGCCCCGTGCCGCGGTTGCTTCCTTCCCAGACCAGGGAGGAACGGGGATCGTTCACGAGATTGGCTTCGGAGGAGCTGCGCCGCCACCAGTCGCGCACATGCTCGCCGTAGACGATGGGAAAACTCACCCGGTCGCCGTCGGCGTAATGGAAAATCACACGCGCGACCAGGGTGCCGTCGTTGGTGGTCCATCCGGTTCCGTGAAGCAGGTGCAGCGCTTCGAATTTCCGGCCGATGGGAATGCCGGTGACCTCGTCGCGATAACGTGTGCCGTGCGGGGGCGGTCTCGTGCCGTAGAGGCGGATCATTCCCCCGATCTCGAAAGGGGTGCCGTCAAAGTGCTGCCGGCCCTTCGGTACGACCTCCCATGCGCCGAATTGCGAGGAGTCGTGGGCGCGCAGGTCGTAAAATGCCGTGAGATCGATGGGGACCGGTTCGGTTACAGCCGTGGTATCGGCTCTCGATTCCCGGGTCCCGCTCGTCGCGCAACCGGCGGTCAACGCGGCGAGAAATGCGATCACCAGGAACGGCCACCGGCGGGGGCTGCGCAACCGCAGGAAGCGGATTACGGCCCGTTCGCTGTCGGAGAATGGGGTTGTTGTGGGCATGGTGGGACGGGAATCGTTAATGAGGTAACCCATCTCCGGCGGTCGGTGCAAGATAAAATTAGCGATGCTTATGATCGAAAACAGGACGCGACATCGGGGGCTGACATCCGATGTCGGACCCGGCCGGCGGGATAAAGGGGAGAACGGGTCGCCCGGGAAGAGCCCGGGGCCTCAATTGGGGGCTCGCAGGGGGGGGTCCGGCGCCCTGACGTGGGTCGGTGAGAAATTTTGTCTGCCGAGTTGCTTTCGGGGGAACTTCGGGGAGGTTATCGTTGACATTGAAAGGCGGTCTATCGGTGTCGTGTTTTCTCCGGCCGGCGGTTGGGGGAAACCGGGATGCCGGAGGACAGTCTTTCCGGAGATGAAGGAAGGTTGGCCGAATTCTCCGGGAAGGCCATAAGACGGAGGTGCCGGAGTTTTGGGGTCCGGCGCGACGGAAACGGAAACTTTCTACCGATAACAAAATGAACGTCAAAGAAATCCTTTCCCGGCGGGCCCTGGAGGCGTCCCGGGACGAAATCGAGGCTCATTGCGAATTGATGCCGGGGCGTTACTTCCAGCAGTACAGCCCCGCGGAGATGTCCCTGCACGTACGGATGATTCACCGGTTGCTGCGCCGGCTTACCGGAAACGACTCGGAGGCTACGCTCGCTCCGGAAATCGAATGGCAGGAGGATCCGGACCGGGGGCTTGCCGGGGTCCACGTCGTCACCTGGGACCGCGCGGGCCTCTTCAGCAAAATGGCAGGTTCCATGACGGTGGCGGGGCTCGATATCGTGACGGCCAAAGCCTATGTCCGGGAGGATCACATTGTGGTGGTCACCTTTTACGTCCCGGATGCGGCAGCGGCGGGAATGGAGGAACGGCGCACGGTGTTCGAAGATATGCTGCGGCAATCGCTCTCGGCCGAAAGCGATAGGATCCTTCCGATGGTCGCCGCCGCCACGGAGGAGGGGCCGCCGAAGGAAGGAGGGGCGGCGGTGCGAACCGGGCCGACCCCGGCGGTGTACGTCTACCGCGAGCTTTCCCTTCCGCGAGCGATCGTCGAGGTGGAGGCGCCCGACCGGGCGGGACTGCTTTACCGCCTGTCGGGACTGATATTCGAACACGACTACAATATCACATTCGCCCGCGTCGGGACCGAGCAGGGAATGGCGCGCGATGTTTTTTACATTGAACCGACCGAACCCGGAGCGGTTTCCGTGCAAAACCTCCAACGCTTGCGCAAGGTTCTGCTGGCCGCCACCTCGATAGGGAAAGGCGGCCCCGGGGCGGGAAAACGGGGGACGGAGGATCCCTTATCGAGTCCAGTCGACAGCCGGAACGATTCCACAAACCTGTCGCGTCTCAGCGACGTTGTGCCCGCTTCCAGAGCCGGTCGAGTACCTCCCGCAGGGTGACGGCTTCGTCCCAGCTGTTGGGGAAGGCGCTCAGGTTGTAGCCGCTGCGGGTCGGCCCCATTTCCGGGACCACGAATAGCTCGCCACCGGATTCCCGGTTTCCCTTCAGCCAGAGGCGGAGGACCTCTTCCGCAAACGGGGTCCAGGCTTCTAATTCGGGAGTGAATCTTCCGGTCCCGTCGGTAACCGGCACCTGGCAGTGGTGACCGTTGAAGGGACGAAGGTGGAATTGTCGGGCGCGCCGCACAAGTTCCGGGCGTTCCAGGAGGCGGGCGGCGAAATCGGAGGGACGCAGGTGTTTGACCACGGCCAAGTGAGAAAAATCCCAGGTGATCGGCATCAGCTCCCCGGTTGCCTTCCGGTACCCGTCGGCGATGGCGTAGGCCTTTTCCGGCGTTTCCGTACAGGTGTCGCGGTGCACTTCGATCGACGGTTCCAGTCCCATGCTCCGTCCGATCTCCACGCAGCGGATGGCCAGTTGCGTCGCCTTCTTCACCGGGGTATCGTGATCGGCGAGCTGGACGTTGACGTGGCGGGCGCCCGCGTCGCGCTGCCGGCGAAAGGCGGCGGTGAGGTCCTTGACCGTCCCCGCGGAGAAAAAGCCCATTACGTACAGCTCCAATTTCTCCGCCCAGCGGGCGTGTTCCGGGGTGAGATTGGTGGCAAATCCGTCGAAGCCGGCCTCTTTGATGGCGCGGAGCTTGCGCGCCAGGGACCACTCCTTCCGCCCCGGCGGGTAATCCACCAGGGACCAGGGGTTCGCGATGTGGAGAAGGCGGGGGTGGGTGTTGGCCATAAGTCGTAACGTGAGGGAATTCAGGGCTCTCGCCTCAGGCCGGTGACGGCCGTTCGGGGAGTTCGCGGACGTAGAAGGGGAGGGAGGCGGCGTGGGTTTCATCGACCGTCAGGTCGACCTGGTATTCTCCGAAGCGCTCCAAACGCATGCGTTGAAGGTTGAGGATCAGGTTGACGGCGGTGGACTCGACGTCGCGGCCGATCCGCACCTTGATATTGCCTTTCATGGGCGGCATGATGTCGCCGCCGTCGGAATCGATGACGTTGATCCGCACCTGGTGGTCGCCTTCCTCACTGCGGTCGAAGCGTGCCCGGCAGGCAATCGCGCAGGCGGAATGCACGACCGGGGTCTTTCGGGCGAAAATATTATCGAACGCGCCGAGAATATTCAGCTTGCCCTGCTGATTGGTGGCGGCGTCACAGAGAAGGAAGGCTTCGATTTTCATACGGAATTCGGGTGTTGCCGCGACGCTAGCGCTGGAACGGCGCAAGAACAATCTCAATCGGGGCCGGGGGGTACGCACCGGTGCGGGCCGAGCCCGGTCCACCCTTACGGCGATGCCTTTACAAAGTCGTCCGGGGCCGCTTCAATCGGTCCGAATATGGCCGGATGGATCGACAGTCACACTCACCTCGAAATATTCGTTCGCAAAAACGAGCTCGACGCCGTCCTGGACCGGGCCCGGGAAGCCGGGCTGGAGGGGGTGGTGACGATCGGCACGCGGCCGGGGGACTGGGATCTCTACCGTCGGATCGCGGCCGAGCGGGCATCGTTTGTCGCCTTCACCGCCGGCCTGCATCCCTGCGATGTCGACGAGGGCTGGGAGGCGGCGGTGGCGGAACTGAAACGGTTCCTTGAATCCGGCGCGGCGCCCGCTGCGGTGGGCGAGACGGGACTGGACCGGTTTCACCTGCCGGCGGACGAGGAGGGGGCGGCGACGGCATTGGCGCGCCAGGAGGCTTCATTCCGCGCGCACATCGACCTGGCGACGGCCCGGGGGCTCCCGCTGGTGGTGCATTCGAGGGGGGCTTTCGCCGATTGCGTGCGGGTTATCGATGATTCCGGGTTCGATTGGGAGCGGGTGGTCTTTCACTGTTTTGCCGACGGACCCGACGAAGTGCGCGAGTTGAACCGGCGCGGCGGACGGGCCTCGTTTACCGGAATCCTGACCTACAAAAGCGCCGAAAACGTCCGGGACGCGCTTCGCGAGCAGGGACCCGAGCGCCTGATGCTGGAAACCGATGCCCCCTACCTGACCCCGGTGCCCCACCGGGGCAAACGGAACGAACCCGCTTATTTGCGTCATACCGCCGCCGTCGCTGCGGAAGTGCTCGGGGTCGAGGAACCGCACCTGGCGGAAATCACCACGGCGAACGCGAGGCGGTTTTACGGGTTGGCGGAGTAGCATGCATCTTGCCGGGATCTCCTTCGGTTTCGGATGACCCGGACCGGCCGTCGGTTCGGATCGCGATCATTGAGAAAATAGGGGGACAACGGCCGTCTTCTT
>PXDC01000279.1 GCA_003565135.1 Verrucomicrobiota bacterium | reverse complement strand
GTTGCAGGGCCAACGCCGCCATGGCGGGCTTGTGCGATTTAGCGTTCTGGCAAACCCCATTGAGAATGAGGTTTTGAAAATTGCCACAAAATTTCAAAACCTCCTGGAAACAAAAACCTTACATATCCTTTGCCAGAACGCGTTTGCAATATTAGGGTTGTGCTTGCCCGGGCCTGCGGGCCGGGGCAGAATCCCTCATCAATTCCCGGGAGTTCCGGAAAGCGGGAAAGGGGTTTCGTTTCCCTCCCGGGAATCCGAACCCTTCCTCGACTCTGTGTGGGGCGCGGAAACCGGGCTCCCTTACTCCGATCGTACTGCCATGAAGTTCCTGAATTTTTGTTTTTCCCTCCTCCCGTTTTTCCTCCCGGGCACGCCGGGGTTTCTGATGGCCCAGGGGCCTTGGGCGGAAGCCGATTCGCCGTCGTCCGACGCGGGAACGGTCCCGGACGTCGCCCCCGTCGATTTGAGCGAGATGCCGCTCGACCTGTTTTCGGACGAGGACCTGCGCACCGGCTGGATGACCCCGCAGCCCCTCCCTTACTACCTGGCCCATCTTGCGGAGGTGGCGAACAGCGTGGTGACCGACGGCGACGAGGCCGGCTGGATCGACCGCCGGGTCTGGCGTTCGCCGCAGGCATCCCGCAACCGGGATCCCCGGGTCATGGAAGGGGTCCTTTCCCTGGCGTATTTCTACACCCGCGACGAACCGTGGAATCCCTACCATGGCGACCCCGCCCTTCGGCAACGCCTCGAACTGGCGCTGCGCTACTACATCGATCAACTCGGGGAGGAGGGCCTGCTGAGACCCTTCCCGCCGGACCAGCACGTCGGATTCCGTCTCGCGAGCACGATGTTTCTGACCAAGTTCCTGGGGGAAACGCTCGTTCTGCTGGACGAGGGGCCGCCGATCGATCCGGAACTTCATGCCGCCCTGCTCGACGCGCAGCGCCGCGCCCTGAATTACGTGTTCACCTCCGACCTGGCTTTTGTCCAGGGGCGGCAGTTCAGCAACCAGTACGGCAACGTTTTCGGCGGCGCCTACGCCTACCTTTCCCTCGAAGACGACCCCGAAATCGAGCGCCTCCTCGAACGCTCGATCCGGGATGGGGTTCCCCATTTCCAGAGCCCCGCCGGTTATCTCTACGAGAACCACTCGGCGGACTTCGGCTATTCCCTCGGGACCCACCACAGCAACCTCCACATTGCCTGGCACTATGCCCGCTTGCTCGGGATGGACACCGCCTGGTTGGAGGCGGAGACCGCGCTCTGGGCCGAATGGCTGAGTTACAACGCGGTGCCGAGTCCCGATTTTTCCGAGTTCACCCTCAACCGCGCGATCGAGTCCAGGCAAAACCGCTGGGGATTTACCCGGGCCGACGCGCCTTTCGCCGAGGACGTTCCCGCGCTCCGCGCCTTCGTCGCTTCGGACGACGAAGTCCGGCGCGCCGACGCGGCGCACCGCGCCGCCCTGACCGATTCGTGGCCGCAGGTGGACCCGCTGGAAAGCGGCTTCAACAGCTTCAGTCCCTACGCGTTCCTCCACCGGCACCACTTCGCATGGTACCCGAGTCGGGAGCAACGGGACGCCGCGCGGAAAGCGCTGCCCTATTTCGCCCGCGACCGCTTTGTCCATCAACGCGTCGACGACCGCCTGCCGCTCGAGGTCACCTTCATCAACCGTCCCGGCTACTACGCCGCCTTCAACGCCGGCGAGCAGCGCAGCGCGGTACAGACCTTCGGGCTGGGGCTGTTGTGGCACCCCGAGGCGGGCGCGGCCCTGCAGAGCCAGACCCGCATGCCCGAAGCCGCCTGGGGCGTGGTCCTGGACGACGAAACCCGGGTGGCGGAGGCCGACGGCGAACTCGCCGTTCGTTATTACGTCGATGGCACCGAGATCGATCCCCGGGCCGGGGCGAACGACCTCGGGGAAGGCCGGTTCGAAATCCACTACCGCCTCGGCGACCGGGGCGAGAAGTTTTTGCGCTTTGAAGACAACCGGATCGTCGTCGCCGTGAACCCCGGCGGCGATTTTACCGAACAGGTTCCCGTGCTCCTCGATCCGGACACGGAGGCGATCGAAGAGAACGGCGTGGTCCGGATACCGCGCGGCGGGCGGATGCTCGTTGTCGCGCCGGAAGGACACACCGGACTGTCGGTCGAACGCACCGGCCGCCGGGTGGGCGACAGTACCGTGGCGGTGGTGAACATCGAAGGTACCCGCCGGCTGAGCTACAGCCTGCAGTTCGACTAGAACCTTCGCTCCCTTCCAGAGAAGCCGATGCGAATAACCTTGCCAGCCACACCGGTCGCGACGTTGGATCGAAGGGGATTCGTCAATGCCGGCATTGAAGAAGAAGAGGGCGGGATGGAAGCGATGGACGTTGAGCATTTTCGCGACCCTGGTCGTCTTGTATTTGCTCGGGGGCTTCCTGCTGATTCCCCTGGCCCTGCAGTTCGGTGCGCCCCGGGTCGCCGGCGGCATCATCGAAGGACGTCTCGAACTGGGGGCGGTCCGCATGAATCCGCTGACCTTCAGCGCAACCATCCGCGAAGCGGTTCTGCACGATCCGGACGGGGCTCCCGCGCTGAGCTTTGAGCGCCTTCACGCGAATCTCGATCCGGTCAAATCCCTTTTCAAGCGGGAGTTTACCGCCTCGGAAGTGTCGCTGGCCGGACTGCGGGTGAACGTTGTCATCGAGGAGGACGGCGAGTTGAACCTCGTCCGGGCCACCGCCCTCCGCGACCCGAGCCCGCCGCCGGAGGAGCCGTCCGGGCCGTTCGACCTTCCGGCGGCCGTACTGGGAAAATTCGCGCTCGACGACGCCCGCATTCATTTCGAGGACCGATCCCGACCGGTCCCGTTCGCCCACACGATCACCTCGCTCACACTTCTGCTCGAGGACGTTCGCACGGGCATCGACCACAACAACACCTACGAATTCGCGGCGACGGGCGAAACAGGCGAACGCCTCGTCGTCGAGGGCGGGTTTCAACTGGACCCGCTCAGTTTTGCCGGCCGGGTAACCGTGGACGGTTTTGGCGCGCCGGATTTCGCCCCCTTGTACGCGGATCTCCTTCCCGTGGAGCTGGCGGACGGACGCTTCCAGGGTTCGTTCGCCTACCATTTCGCTCCCCTGTCGGAAACCCCGCGGCTCGGAATCGCCGACGGTTCGTTTGTGCTGGAAGCGGTGGACCTGCGTCCGCTAAACGACGAACCCGCTTTTTTCCGCCTCGAACGCCTGGCCGTGACCGGGATTGCGGCCGACCTTTTCGGACAGCGGGCGAGCATCGAGTCGGTGGAGGTGGGCCCCGGCTTTCTCAAAGCCGCGCGTGAAGCCGACGGCTCGATCGATTTGCTCGCGTTGATCCCGGAGCCCGGCGATCCGCCGGCGAGGACGGAATCGGCGGAACCGGGGGAACGTTCCCCCATCGCATTCGGGATCCTTTCGGGCGGGGAAGACCTGGGGAAACCGGTCGAAGCGGCGCTCGCCCGCATCGAGGCTTTGCCGGACACCGATTGGGTTTTCGAGTTGAGCACGTTCGACTTTTCCGGTTTTGCCGTCGAGGTCGAGGATCGCACGGGCTCCGAGCCGGTGTCACTGGCGGTTAACGATATCGCCCTGCGGATCAACAAACTGACCAATACGCCGGAACAGCCGGCCGAGTTGAGCCTTTCGTTTTTGCTCAATGATGCCGGCACGGTCGCCGTCAACGGGACCATCGTACCGGACCCCGCCGCGGCCGACCTGCAGTTCGAGGTCACCGGGCTGGACCTCCGGCCCTTCGCGCCGCTCGGGGAGCCGTTTGTTCCCCTGCACCTCGATTCAGGCGTGTTGGACGTTTCCGGTGACACCCGTGCCGGCATCGGCCCGGAAGGCGAGCCGTTCGCCGATGTGCGGGCCAGCGCGGGCGTTCGCGATTTTTCCATCCGGATTTCCGGCGACGAACACGCCCTGGCGGCATTCCGGCAATTCACCGTCACCGACCTGCACGCGGTAACCGAACCGCTCGGCGTGGAGATCGCGGAAATCCGTCTCGAAGGACCGCGCGCCCGGGTGGAGCGTCTCGAGGACGGCACGCTGGCCGTCCTGCGACTCGTTCCGGAAGGAACCCCGCCGGACGCCGCGCCCGCTTCCGAACCCGGCCCCGCACCCGTCGAAACCCCGGAACCCGGCGCAACCGAAGGCTCCCCGCCGGTCACCCTCCCGCTCCGGATGCACCTCGGCCGGTTTGTCCTGGAGGACGGCGACGTCGAATTCCTCGATGCCTCCGTCCAACCGCCCGGGCGCATCGAATTGAAACCGTTTCGCCTTCTGGCCGAATCCATCTCGCTGGAGGAAGGTACCGAAACGACGGCCGAATTCACCGGAACGCTTGCCGAAGCCGGCACCATCGAGTGGCACGGCAGCACACGGCTGGCCGATGTCACCTCCCGCACGCGCCTCGAGCTGGCCATCCGCGAAATCCCTCTCGCCGCGTTCTCGCCCTACGCGATCGACGGCGTCGGCCGGCCGATCGACAGCGGCGCCTTTTCCGCGGACGTCGACGTCGTGATCGACGAAAACGTTTTGAACGCCACCAACCAACTGCGGGTGCAAACCCTTCGCTTCGGCCGGACCGAATCCGGCCGTTCCGGTCCCCCGGTCGGTATCGCCGTCGCCGCGCTGGAAGACCGGAACGGCCTGATCACACTGGACGTGCCCCTGCGCGGGAGCCTCGACAATCCGGATTTTCAGCCCGCGCAGCTCTTCGTCAGGATCCTGCGCACCACCGCCACCCGCGCGCTCACCGCCCCCCTCAGTATCGCGGGTTCCCTCGTCGGCGGCACCCTTTCGGGGATCTCCGTTCTCCAGTCCGCAGAAGCCGACGAGGACCCGTTGGACCGCATCGGTTTCGCCGGGGCGAGTTCCCGGCTCGACGCCGGAGCGGAGGAGGTGCTCACGACCCTGACCGCCTTTCTCGCCGACCGGCCGCAGGCGCGGCTGAAAGTGATTCCCTCGGTCAGCCCGCGGGCGGATCTGGAGGCCATGGTGCGGGCCGAACTGGAGTCCCGGCTCGCGGCAACCGGGGCGTCCCCGCATTCCCGCGCCGTCCGGCAACTTTACGCGGATACGTTCGGCGTCCCCGGACCGTCGGATGCGGAGGACGCGGAAGCCCCCGCGCGCCGCGCGCAACGCTCCCCCGGTTTCTACCTGTCGGCGGAACCCCGGCCGGATCTGTCCGTCAGCCGTTTCTACCGGCCGGAGGGCGGCGAAACGCGCTCGGCGGGTTTCGGTTTCTTTCTCGACGAACCGGTCCGCCGGGAGCGCCCGGAACCGCCTCCGACCGATCCCGACGACGCCGAACCCGACCGCGCCGAACCCGAATTGGCCATCGCGGAGATGGAACGGCGGCTTGTCGAGGCGATCGATTTGGGCGACGCCCCCCTGGACGATCTGGCCGGCGCGCGGTTCGAAACGGTGCGCGGATTTATTACCGCATCCGGCGAAGTCGAGGAAGGCCGCGTCGTCGCATCGCCCCGTGAAGAGGGGGAACCCGGCGTACGGTTTGCATTTGACACCGACCTCGATTGAGACGTTCACTCCATTGATGAGATCCCGAGCTCGCGCGACCCGCGTCACTTGCTTCGCCCTGTTATCCGCCGTCGCCCTTGCGTTCACCGGCTGCACCACGTCGATGCACACCCAACCGCCTCGCACGAGCACCGAGCAGTTGCTGCTCAGTACGGCGGTCGACAACGCCCTGAAGGGGGTTGAGCTGCCCGAGGTCGAGGGCGAAACCGTTTTTCTCGACACCGGCACCCTCGAGGCCTACGACCTCGGGTACGTGACCGGATCGATCCGGGCCCTTTTAAGCGAAAACGGGGCCCTTCTTCAGTCGGACCGGGAGTCGGCCGAGATGGTGGTGGAAGCCCGCAGCGGGGGACTCGGAATCGACGTTTCCGGCACCCTGGTCGGGATCCCCGCGATCCCGCTCCCGAAGGCCGACGGTAAAGGAATACCCGAGGTGGCCCTGTATGCTTCAAACAGGCAGGACTCGTTGTCGAAGCTGGCACTGGTGGGGTATTACCACGACGGGAGCAACGCGTTCTCCACCGAACCGCTCGTGGGCAAAGCCCACGTTCACCAGTACAAGCTGCTTTTTCTCATCCGCCTCAATTTCACCGACATTCCCGAACACGGCTGAAACTGAACGGGACCGGAGGGGAGGCAGCGGCCGGTGAGGCAATCCGGCGGTCGAATACGCCGCAACTGGCCGGCTTCATTCGCGGAACGTGACGGTGGCTTTCGGCTCGCCCTCGAGGGCAAATCGGATCGTCGCCTCACCGTCACCCACCTGCAGCCGGACCCGGACCTGGTCGTCGTCCTTCTGCATCCGCCCATCCGTGGTCGACTCCATGGATCGATCGCCGACTTCGAGCACGTGCAGAAAGAAGTCCTGTTCGTTCGCGTCCGGCGGTGACACTTCCACACGCCAACGCCCCATCAGGTCGGCAATGTCGTCCGGGTCATCCGAAAAGGGGACGTTGCGGTCGACGACCCAAAACTCCCTCCCCGGTCCTCCGACCGGTTCGATGCGCGGATTTTCGGGAAGCAGGGTGGTCGCGATCAGCCGCCCTTCGTCCTGCTCGGCCAGCACCCGGCGCCCGTCGATTCGAGGTTCGAGCGCGGTGTGCAACAACCAGGTTTTCGGGAAGGCGGCATCGGTCGAACGGACGCGATCGAAGATGACCAGCACATTCGGTCGCAGAAATACAAATTGGCGCAGGACTTCCTCGCTCTTGGACGGGTGATACACCGGCGAAAGATCACAGGCGACATGTACCCAGTCGTCCTCCACCTCAAAGGCAACGACCCCGGACCCGATCACCCGGTGCTGCCCTCCCGATACCACCGCCGCCGGGCGCCCCCAGAAACGCGGCGGCTCTTCGTCGGGTTTATAGATCAACAGCGTGTTGTGGGCGATGGTCTGGGAGTAGTACGTGTAAAGGTGGTCGCTGTCCTCATTGAGCCGTGTGCCGCTGTCGAGCGCGAGAAACCCTCGGTGATAAAGGGTGAAATGGCCGGCGTCGTAGTGACGGTGAGACCGCACGTGGCCGCCGGCGGAAATCAAGACAAAGACATCGTCGGGTTCGTCGCCGGTGCGGATGAAAATCTGCCCCATGTTGGCGAAACGGCGGGCCAAAGGGGCGTCCTGTACGGGCGGAACCGGGTCGGGCGCGGCCGCGACACCGCTCAACAGGTAGGGATAGATGCCGAGAATACTGGTGCGAAAACCGTCGGCGTGCCCGCCCCCGGCGGCAAAACCTTCGTCGAGCGCCCGGCGTTTGAGGTCGTGTGCCCGGGCGGCGGCCTCCGGGTGGGAATCCCCGTAAAAATGCAGAATATGGGCCATGTGGGTCGGCAACCAGTGTCCCGGCAACCGGTTGGTGATGTGCGAGGTGTCACCGTAGCCGAACTGCAATCCTCCGGGCAGCCAGTTCCACCAGATGTAATCGGGCAGCCTGGTTACGTGCGGCCAATCCTGCGCCAGGTCATACCCGATCGCGGCCCGGAAGCTGTGGAAAAAGTTCCACTTGGCCACCGGGTACTGGTTCAGCGCGTAGTTGAGCGATCCCGACGCGGCGCCACCGTCCTCTCCCGCCGCCGAACGTCGGTTTTCGAGCATTTCCATGTAGAGCGGGTAGCCCTGTTCGAGCCAACGTTGCGCCAGGTCGTCATCAATGCCTTCCCCGTGCCAGAGCAGGCCGGCGAACCAAAAGAGGTTCTGCGCCCCGTAAAAACCGGCCACCGGCGGGCTCGTCCCTTCCCGCCGGATATTGCGCCCGAACTCATCAAAATCCAACAGGTGCCGCATGAAACTCCGGCTCAGCGCGACCCGCTCCTCTTCGTCCAAATCGTTCCAAACGACATCGAGCGCCACCAGCCAGCTCAGGCGCGACCACGCGTACCAGCTGACCGGCTCCTCCCGTTCGTACTGCCGGTGATAGAAACGCAGACTCGCATGGAGACCGGCCCGAATGCGGTCGAGCATCTCGCGGGAACCGGTAACCTGGTAGACGACGGCCCCGTTCATCAGCAGGTTGCCGTAGTCGCGGGTCTGCTCCGGGGCGTCGGGTTCGGGCAGGCCGGCGGCGCGCTCCCGCATCTCGGCAAAATGGGCTTCGTATTTCGCGGCCGCCGCGCGGAAGCCGTCGATGTCGTCCCGGTTGAACATGAGCCGCGGGTGGTCGTCACGGATCCGTTCCATCCACGGCGCGACATCCGGCTCGTCACCCGCCGCCCCCGTCCACCATGCCAGCACGCCGAACAGCAGAGCCGCCCCCAGCCGCCACCCGGTAACCGCCGTTTTCCGGATCGCCCGCTCCCCCCGGAATGGGGCGTTGGGTGCGTTATGGATCGATGCCCGGAAAGGGCGCGCCGGTGATTCGGGGAAAGCATTCATAGGGTGAAAAAATGACGTTTACCGCGCGGGTGACAAGATCCTTACACACCCTTTGCCGAAACGCGTTTGACGGTGCAGGATCAATCCGGTCCGGATTCCGGGGTACCCGGGGGCACGGTCGAGACCAGGCCGGATATATCGATGAACCCTTCCCAGCCGCGGGACGGGGCACCGTACCTCTGGAATGCCCCGTACACCACCCTGGCGGCGGCGTTCTCAAACGTGTTTCCGTAAAGATGGATCTGCGAGGCGTCAATCCCGGTGCGGGCGAGCAGTTCGGCCCGGGCGGCGCGAAGATCGTCTCCGGTGATAACCGCCACCTCGTCGGGACTGAGATGGTAGTCGAACGCCTCCGGTGTGTGCCCGTAAACGGAGAAGGTCACGGCGTACGCGCGGTCCCAACTGCGCTGCTCCCAGGCCGCGTAGCGGAAAACATTGTCGGCGATATGAAAACGGGTGGGGAACTTCTCGGTACCGGGGGCCTCGGTATTGAATAGGGGGGCGGCGATAAAAGGACGGTTCAAGGTTACCTCGGTGCTCACGAAGGTATTGCCGACGATCTCCACGTAGCCGGTCCGATTCCGGAAACGCAGGTAGTCGCCCGGGGTGTCTTCAAAATAGTTTTCGTAAAAGAACAAATTCTCCGGGCCGTGCGAGTTGTACGCCATGTGGGCGTGGGCGCTGTCGCCGATGCGCTTGAAGGTGCACCGGCGGACGGTGACGTCCGAGACCGCGCGGCTCGTACCCAGGGCGCCGTAGCGGGTCGTGAGCAGATCGACAAAACTGCAGTCTTCGATCAGGATGTCCCGGGCGGGCAGGTCGCCGAGGGACTGAATGTGCAGCGCGAAATTGGCCGGTTCGCCGCGGAAATGGAGGTGGCGAAGGACGATATTCCGCGAGCCGCGCAGGCGCAGCTGCCAGTTGTCGTCCCCGGCAAAAACCGTTCCACCCTCCGGATCTCCCGTCACCGTCAGCCGGTGTTCCGCGTGGCCGAGCCGGTCGAGGTAAAGGCAGTCGTCGGTGTAACGCCCGGGAAGCAGGCGGACGGTCCGCGGCCCGTCCTCCAGGGCTTCCCGCACCCCCTCCCAAAAGGCGCTTTCCAGGTAGCCGGCCGCGTTCTCCGGCGACCGCCCGTCACCGGTACCGCGGCGCTCCGGCGCCGCGTAAAAACCGCCGTCCCCCTCGGCCGGCGCCTGCCCGCCGGAAACCTCCCCCGAGGCCGAAGAAACGGGGCGTTCGCAACCAAAGGAGAAAACCAGGATTCCCAAAAGGGCCGCCAGGGTGAGGGAGGATCGACGCATCATTCATGAACGGCCCGGGTCGCCCCGCAGGTCAAACTCAAAAAAAAGTGGGCGGGCCACCTACCCCTAAATGGCCCGCCCTTTGCTTTCTTAGTTACCCCAAACCTCCGCTATGCGGAGGAAATTCTTTTGCTGGCGTTAACCATTAAGAAATCACACTTTTCCAAAAGTTCCAGTCGAAAATGCAATTATTTTCGATCACCCTGAATCGAACCCACTTTCCCGTTGCCCTCACACACCCGTTCGCCTAATCACCCTTGAACCATGACTCGTTCCGTACTCCTTGGCCGTCTCACGGTTGCCTTCGCTCTTCTGTCGGCCGGGATCCTTCCTTTCGCGGCGACGGCGACCGCCGGGGAAGTGCACCGCAACCACGTTTGGGACCTCACCTTTCCGGTGGAGGAGGGACACGGGAACTACCGGCAGGGCTGGCACGATTGCCGGGACGGATGTGCCCGCGCGCATCGTGCCGTCGATATCTACGCCACACCGGGCACCCCGGTCTACGCGGCCGCCGGCGGCGTCATCGCCTGGAGACGCACCTCCTCCGGCGGCGGATGGTCCCCCACCTCCGGCTCGGGCTACGCCCTTTACATCGACGAGCCGGAAGGAAAGTTTCGCCATTTTTACGGGCATTTCGGGCCCGACAAACCGGGACGGGAGGACGAAGCGTTTGCCGTAAATCCCGAAACCGGCAGGATCTGGCAGGTCGGCGACACCGTTCAACGGGGGCAGCACCTCGGCTACCTCGGAACCTCCGGAGCCACCGCCTCCGGTCCCCACGTTCATTTCGAGCTCCGCTCGTTGCGCGACGGAATCCCGGTCGACGATCCCGGCGACGATGCGATGGATGATCGGAACTACGGCGATCCCGACGCCACGCCCGGCAGCTTTGCCTATTTGCGCTACGACCCCTTTTACAGCCTGCGGGCGGCCGAGGCGCGCCGGGATTACTCCTCGGGCGCCGCCGCGCTGCCGCCGCCCCTGGCCGCGGGCGATTACGTCACCGTGAGCGGCGTTCGCCGCGCCCTCACGGTTCGCGGCCCCGGGGCGTGCGACGACGCTGTCGGGAGCAAGCCCGACGGCACGTTCGGACGCATTTTGGAGGGGCCGGCGCGCTGTCCCGATCGAACCAACTACGACATGTGGCGGGTCCGGTGGGCGGATTGTTCGGTCGGCTGGGCGTCCGCACGGTTCCTGCAACCGGCGGACGCGCCGGACGCATTCTGTCCCGATGCCGAATAAAGAGTTTCGATCGATCTGAAAGGGCCGGGTGCGGTTGCCCTTATCCCGGAATACGCCCCCCGGTTTCTCCGGTGCGGGACCCAAAACCGACGAGCCCCAAAACCAATCGGCCGACGCGGCCGAATCAGTCGGTCACCTCCGATTCCAGGTTCAGCCACGCGACCTCCTCCGGAGATAAGGAGACGCCGAGCGCCCCCAGGCTGTCCCGTGTCTCGGACAACTGCCGGGGACCGATGAGGGCCAGCACCGGAAATGCCTGGTGCAGGACGTAGGCGAGGGCGATGTTGATCGGCCGCACGCCCTTGCGGTCCGCCAGGTGGCGGGCGCGTTCCAGCCGCTGAAAATTGTCGTCACTGTACCAGCACCGCACCATTTCCGGGTCCGAGCGATCCTCCGGACGGGCCCGGCCGGCGAAAAAACCGCGGGCCTGGCTCGACCACGCCAGCAGCACGGTTTGCGTTTCCTCCAGCCAACGGCGGAACGCAGTGCCGGAGGCGGCATAACACCCCGGCCACGGGGCCTCGATCATCCGGGCGAGACTGAAATTATTGCTCAGGCAGGCAAAGCCGGGAATTCCCTTCTCCGCGGCGTAGCGGTTGGCTTCCCGCAGGCGCTCAACCGTCCAGTTCGATGCGCCGTAGATCCCGATGCGCCCCAGCCGCTGCTGTTCGTGCAATGCATCGACAAACTCGCCGGCCGGAATCTCCGGATTGTCACGGTGAAGCAAATACACGTCGATTCGGTCCGTCCGGAGACGCTCCAGGCTCTCCGGAAGCTGCCGCGCGACCGCGCCGGGGTAACAGTCGGGAGTGTGCGCGCCTTTGCCGATAAGAACAACCTCGTCGCGAATTCCCCGATGGACCAGCCAATGCCCCAGCAAGCGCTCCGGCAGGCCATGGCTGTAGATCCACGCGGTGTCGAAGCAATTGCCCCCGCGTTCGAAGTAATCATCGAACATGATCGAGGCGTGCGGCATGGTCGACTGATTGTCCCCCCCCATGACCAGCCGCGACACCGGTTTTGATATCCCGGGGATATTCGTGTAGGTCATGGAAGCCCCCTCCCGCCGGGCCAGGGGACGGCCGTGGACGGTACCGGCGGCCGATTCAGGCCGCTCGCGGTCGTAAACCAGACCCACCGCCCCGCGCCAGCGATCGAGCGTTTCCATGTTACCCAGGCTGTCCTCCGGGGACATGGCCGGGTACGGCGCTTTTCCGGTCGCCACCCCCTCGGCGAACACGTCGG
>PXDC01000183.1 GCA_003565135.1 Verrucomicrobiota bacterium | reverse complement strand
GTACACCTGGTTTGTCTTTATCCTCCTCCTGGCGGTAGCCGGCATTTCCGCCTTCATCAACAACACCCCCGTCGTTGTGGTGTTTATGCCCGTGGTGCTCAGCCTGGCGAAAAAACTCGACGTCCCGGCATCGAAACTCCTCATCCCCCTCTCCTACGCCTCCATCTTCGGCGGCACCTGCACCCTTATAGGCACCAGCACCAACATCCTGGTCAGCGGCATCGGCCAGTCGCGGGGTCTCGAACCCTTCGGCATGTTCGAAATCGGCAAGGTCGGCCTGCCCATCCTTTTTATAGGAATCCTCTACATACTCTTCTTCGGCCGCCGCCTGCTCCCGGTCCGCGAAACCCTGACGTCGATCCTGTCCGAAGACGAACGCCGTGAATACATAACCGAGGCCTTCGTGCAGCACGATTCTCCCCTCGCGGGAAAAACCGTGGAAGACTCCAACCTGATGAAGGCCAGGGGCATCCGGGTGATGGAAATCGTTCGCAGCGGCGTCGCCCTTCCCGGCGACCTCAAAAAAGCGCGCCTGGAAACCGGCGACCGGCTCGTGCTGGCATGCCGCCCTTCCGGCATCGCCCACGCCCGCAGCGTCGAAGGCATCGACTTTGTGGCCGAATCCGGTCTCGGCCTCGAACAGATCGCCGCCCACGAGGGGTCTCTCGTCGAAGGCGTCATCGGGGTCAACTCCGCCCTCACCGGCAAAACCATCCGCGAGATCAACTTCCGCCAGCGCTACCGCGTCATCATTCTCGCCATCCATCGGCGCGGGAAAAATGTGCGGGAAAAAATCGAATCCCTGCGCCTGGAGTTCGGCGACACCCTGCTGATGCTGGGGACCGACCGCGCCATCAACAACCTGCGGGAGAGCGAAGACATCATGCTGATCGACCGCCCCCCCATCCCGGCCCAGAACATGCGGCGGAAAATCCCGATCGTGCTCGCGACCATCGCCGGCGTGGTCGTGAGCGCCAGCACCGGGCTTCTCCCGATCGAAGTCGCCGCCATCGCGGGGGTCGTCGTCGTTTTCCTCACCGGGTGCCTCAAGCCGGTCGAGGGCTACGCATCCATTCAATGGAACATCCTTTTTATCATATTCGGCATGCTCGGAATGGGGATAGCCATGGAGGCCAACGGCGCTTCCGCCTTTCTCGCTGCCAGCCTTATCGGGTTCGTCAACGCCTACATACCTGATTCCATGCAGCCGATTTTCATGTTGGCCTGCATTTACCTCATAACCAACATCCTGACCGAAATTCTCTCCAACAACGCGGCCGCCGTGTTGGTGGCCGTTTTGGCTATCGGGCTCGCGGAATCCCTGGGCGTCGATCCGCGACCCTTTCTCATCGCCGTAGCCATTGCCGCCTCCGCCAGCTTTTCCACTCCCATAGGGTACCAAACCAACACCTATGTGTACGGCGTGGGAGGTTACCGCTTCGGCGATTTCACCAAAGTCGGCGTGCCCCTCAACCTCCTCTACTTCGCCGGGGCCATGGTTCTCATCCCGCTCTTCTGGAGTTTCTGATTTCGGGACCGGCCGGCCACAGAAATGCAAGCGCCCTTCCCCGCGGTCCTCAGACGCAAAAACGGAAAAATTTTTCGCAATATCGGGATCGGTTTTTCCCGCTACATCCGTAAAATCGATCGGTGACGTCCCTGTTTTTGCCGTCGCGCCCGATGCTCCACCAGGGAACCCGGAACACCAAACCAATCCCAGAACCATCATGAATGCTCCCAGATTCCTGATTCTTCCCGTCGTGGGCTCACTGCTGCCTGTTCTGGCCGCGCACGCCCAGGACAGCTTCTCCGACGACTTCGATCGACCGGACTCGAACGATCCCGGACCCGGATGGACCGAGCAGGTGGGCGACTGGCAGATCCACTCCGGGCTGCTCCGTCCCGTACAAACGGACGACACCCTGGAGAAACTGATTTCCTACGACGAAATTGCACTCGATAACGGTTTCGTTCTCGAGGCCGACATCAATTGGTCGGTGCGAAACCAGTGGAACGGCCTCGCCTGGAACATCACCGACGGCGACAACCACTATCTCTTCCGAGTCCGGGCCGACAACGGAAGGGTCCAGGCCATGAAACGCGTCGACGGCGCCTTCGACCCGGTATTCGTTAACCTCGGAGACAACACGGTCGTGCTGGATGAAGACACCTTCTACCGCCTGGTGGTTCAGGCCGACGGCGGCGGCAACTTCTGGTGGTCCGTGCGCGACGGCGACAACGTTCTCAGCCAGGGCTCGTTTTTCGACCCGGATCCCCTCGAAGGTGGATCGGCCGGCTTCTACAGCGGCCGCGAGAGCATCGAGGCCGATTTTTTCCGGATCGAAACCTTCGACCTTTCCTCCGACCACCCGGACGTGCGGGTTCACACGGCAATCGAGGTCGAATTCGATTCCATCGACGGCGTGCGCTACCAAATCGAGTCATCCGGCGACCTCGACGATTGGAACCCGACGGGGAGCCCGATTGTGGGCGACGGCGATAACGCCTCCCGCCTGTTTCCCGCTCGCGAGCACGACCGGCGCTTTTTCCGCGTTTTCCATCCCGACGCCCATTAAACGCCTGAAGGCCTTTACCCAAGCACCCTTCATCCCAAAAACCTCCTAATCGCCGTTACGATGCAACAAAAAATCATCCCCCTTATCCTCGCCACCGGCGCCGCCCTCTCCGCCGCAACCCTCACCGCGCACGATCTCTACTGGACCGAGGAAGCCGTCATCATGGCC
>PXDC01000521.1 GCA_003565135.1 Verrucomicrobiota bacterium | reverse complement strand
TGTTTCTGGATACGTGCAGCCGCGGGGAATACGACCGGGAAACGGTAGATCTGGACGTGCAGCACATGAGCTATTTTGCGCCGTTCGGCCGGAATTACAACATGTTCAGCGACAGTATCCACCTGAACATTTACGGCTCGATCGAGGACAAGCCCATGTGGGTGGAAAGCGAGGAGGCGAACGCCCCCTATTCCTTTCGGCGCGAGATTCCGGTCCGCCGCCCGCTGCTGGCGCACGAGGTTTGCCATTATACTTCGCTACGTGACCCCTACGGCCTGGACGAAAAGTTTGCCCGCACCGGAAGCCCCAAGCCGTGGTGGGTGGACGAGCTGAAAGCCATGATCGACGCGAAAGGCCACACGAAGAACTACGAGCAACTGCGCCGCGCCAGTGCGCATTTCCAGTATATCTGGATCAAACAATGCCTGGAATCCGTTCGCCGCAGCCCGATCCTGCAAGGGTTCCACATGCTTCAACTGGCGGATACGGAAAAATACGAAAACGCGAATGGACTACTCGACTGCTTCGACGACCCCAAGGACATCGCACCCGAACGTATCCTTCCGATAAACGGGCCGACCGTTCTCGTGGCGGATCTGCCCCGGCGCAGTTTCCATGCCGGGGAACGCATAACCATTCCGATCCACATCTCCCATTTTCCCGTCTCCGACTTTTCACGCGGAGATCTGGCGTTCCGATTGACCGCCGCGGGCGGGAAAACGATCCTCGCGGAAGATTCTCTCGGCGCGATGGACTTGGACCGGCACGGGAACTACCCGCTGGCCCGACTGGAGATTACGCTCCCTGCCCTAGAAAAGGCTCAGTCCGTTTCGCTGACGCTGTCACTGACCGGGCAAACGCCCGAAGAACGCGTCGAGAATGCCTGGGACTTGTGGGTATTTCCCAACCAGCCGGACCGGATCCCGGAGATGGCCGTCACCACCTCGCTGCGCGACATCCAACTTCAGCGACGCTACCCGCACCTGACCTGCCGAACCGATCTGAAGCAACCGGAGCGCCTGCTGATCGCCGACCGGTTTGCCCCGGAGATTCTCGATCATCTCGCGGCCGGGAACGATGTGCTGATGTTGTATCGGATCGAAGAGAATCGATCTCGGAAGGCAAAGCGCGAATCCTTCTATCTGCCTTCCACCTGGGAGCGGTTTAAAGCGATCATCTGGGACCGGGGCCATAACGGCGGAGGGTTTCTGCGCCCGCACCCGATCACGGAAGATTTTCCGAACGACGACTTTATCGATTGGCAATTCCACGCCCTGATCGAGGATAGCGACAAGGTGGACTTGGACGATTTCCCGATCCCGCTCGAGCCGATCATCGAGGGGGTAGACAAGGCCGTTCGCGATCGGTACGACGTCAACCGGATCGGATTTCCGGAATTCCAGTATGCGTACACCCTGCGAAAATTCGCTTATCTCTTCGAACTCCGGGTCGGCCCTGGTCGGTTGCTGGTGGCGCCGATGAACTTCACGGGTATCGAAAAGGACGAGCCGGCCGTGTGCTGGATGTTCGAAACCCTCGTCCGGCACATGCTCTCCGACCGGTTCGCACCGGCCGCCTCCATGGAGATCGAAGCTCTGCACGATTATCTGCGAGCCAAGGGCGAAGCACCCCGGATCAAGGAACGGATGATGACGCAATACTGGCAACTCGACGATGCACCGTTGGAGACCAAGGAATACTGGGCGGAATCCGAGGCCTGGATACGCGAAGATCCGCGCGGCGAAACGCACAGCCATTGGGGAGCAACCCCCTGGTTGGAGCCGGGTGCCTGATGCGACGGCGGACGTCGACATGCGCTCCCTCCCGAAGGCGCATGCCAAACCCACGGGAGGGCTTGCGTGTCACGAACCGCTGGGGGTTGGACCTTTGAGCCCCCCCCGACAGAGAATGAGTTAACCTTGAAAACGGTCTGTTGAATCTGACAGGGCATGCGCGGCGAACAAAGTGAACGGAATAAAGGCGGGGAGTATATACCGGGCCTGTGGCCAGACGAGCGCGTGAACCGCTAGAAAATAGGCGAACGCAACAACCGCCGGCACTCCGGCCTGAACGCTTCCATCCCGGCGCCGGACGGATCGCCAAAGCCCCACGAAACACAACCCAAGCAGTGGGCCGTTCCACAAGAAAAGAAAAAACGTACTGCGCCGCGTCATTTGCAAAAACGGCGTCAATGCCAGATTCCGAATCCAAAGCCGAAGTGTTGTCCCCGGCGTTTCGCGCCACAGCTCAATAACCTGCTGCCGGGCATGCCGGTCCGATTCCCATTCCGCACGAACAGGGTTTATCCCCTCACCTCGCAGCGGACCCAACTCGCGATGGGTCCGATGGCTGATCTCCCGGAGCGCCGTGCTGTCCAGTTCCGTCAGTGTCGCCGTACCACGCCAAAACTCATCCAGCCGCCGACTCACCTGCGTGCCCTGATAAAAGGGCCGGCCGACCCACGTCTGTACTACGGGGAAATGCCCGGTGTGCCGATAATTCCGGACCAGCCACGGTGCCACGAGAACCAAGGCCGCCAACCCGGCGATCGCCACATCCACGAAAATTTTTTTGCATGGATCACGCAACCTGCGGCCCACACCTTCCGACTTCCATCCGGAGAAACGGAAGGCGCGTTCTTCGTACGAGCGAACGGGCTCGGTCGGATGGTGTGATCGGGAAGAATTTTGCGCAGGTCTGCCCCCATGCAAGACGGGGAACAATGCCCACGGATACAGTACGAAC
>PXDC01000155.1 GCA_003565135.1 Verrucomicrobiota bacterium | reverse complement strand
GCCCCAAGCCCTCAACCGACCGACAACCCTTTCTTCCCGAATCACCAGTCACCAATCACCCAACCGTCAACGCGATTCCAGAATCCACTCCTTGGATTCGGTCAAAAAGTACCCGAGGTCGGCGCCCGGGGTCGATTCGGGATGGGGCCCGATGATGACCACGCGTCCGGCTCCGCAGGTGCCGGCAGCCACGGCCGGCGAATCGACCTGGATGCCTTCCGGCGTGTTGTTTTCGGCCACCTCGTCGCGGTAATAGGCCAGCACTTCGTAGGGCGGAAGCTCCGGGTGATCGTCGCGCTCGAAGATCGGCCCCTGGTTGTAACGGATATCGACCATCGGCTCGCCGGAATAGAATCGGCGCCCCGCATCGGAGAGCTCGACCGGCAGCGTTTTCTGCCCCCGGCGCCACTGGGAGGACTTGGTACGGCCGTTGATCAGGTCGAGGCCGTAGTTCATGCCGCTCAGGGCCAGGTAGGCCCCGGCGCAGATCCCGATGTAACCGCCCCCCTCCTCGACGAAGCCGCGAACCTTCCGGCTCCCTTCCTCGCCCAGGGCCCGGGCCTGACCGCCCCCGCTGCCCCCGGCAAAGATCACCGAATCGAAATGCTCCAGAATGCCGTCGCGCACCTCCTCCGCCGTAAAACGGAGGGTGACGACGTCATCCATGCCCTCGAAGGCCGCTTTGCTGTGAGTGATCCCGCGCTCGCCGGTGCCGTTGCCCATGTAGACGCCGATCCGCCGGCGATCGGGGTACATCCCCCGATAGTCGGGTACGCGCGGCTTCGGGTCGAGCCCGGCGAAGACGGCGTGATCGTGTTCGATCATCCGGAGCCGGTCGAGCAGCCGGTACAGGGCGTGTTGGGCCATGCGAAACCGTTCGTCGGCGGCCACCGCATTGCCGGAAAAATAAACCGTCATCGAAGCCGCGTCGAAATGCTCGGCGGAGGAGCGGGCCAGCATGTCGACGGGGCCCCCGCGCAGCCGGAGCCAGTGGAGGTCCCGGTCTTCGATGCGATAATTCATGGCATGGACCAGCGCGTCGGCCGTATCCACGGCTTCGGTACTGCGCACGGCGATAATGGTTTGCCCGTAGGCACGGGGATGGGTCTGCCGCACGCCGCCGGCCTGCCGGAAGTCGAGCACGTAGTCGGCGTCCTTCGCCAGCCTCCAGATAGCCGTCGCCGTCGCGCCGACCGGTTCCGCGCGTTCGCCCTCGACCGGGAAAGCCCGGGTGAGCCCGACATCCGGATCACCGGTGTCGCGGGCCTCGTCGTTGACCACGGCAAAGACCAGCCGGCCCCTGGCCATCGGCCACGCATCCAGCGCTTCAGCCAGTTGCGGGGCATAGGCGTCGCGATTCCCGTCCAGGCCGATCGTGACCAGCACCGCGGGCCCCGGCTCCGCCCCTTCGAAAGTGTGGACATCCAGCCCCCGGACCGCTGCCGGAGCTCCGGCAGCCAGCGGCAACCAGCCGAATCCGGCACTGAAAAACACGGCCGAAAAAACGAGCCAACGTCGGAGAAAGTTTCGCGGAGTACTCATAATACGGATCCCCCATCTTCTCCGGACGGGCGGCACAGGTCAAGGAGCTATCCCCCGGGGGGCCCAAACGTTGTTCGAAACCCGATTTAAACAGGTGATCCCGCTTCGAAGCTGCAATCCCCTGCCGCTTTTCGAAGCAATGGAGGGGTGGCCATGTCTGGAAAAAGCACCCATGCGTTTGTCTCAAGAACCCGGCGCTCACGATCCCGCCTCCCGCACGAGGCGCGGCTACCTTCCATGCCGGATCGGTCAGAGCGCCCGGCGCATCAGGAAGTACCCCGCCAGCATAACAACCCCGATAGCGACGGACCAGGCACTGTAACGTATCAGCACCGCCGCCGCCTCCTCATCGTCACCGGTCGCCTGGAAACCGACCACCAGCCCTGTCCCGCCGAGCCCGAGCAGGAGAATCGTCAACACCCAAAAGATCACCTTGCCTTCCCCCGGTGTCAGTCGCTGTCCCGAAAAAAACATTGTTCTGGGCCTCAGGAACGCGGTCCGGTTTCCCTGCCCGGAGGCCCGCCAGCCGCCTCTCCCGCGTCCGGTCGAAGTCTCAGGACAAACATCCAACCGCTCTTGATATCCAGAGCGTGCCCCGACTGGACGGTTCCCTCCACATTGACGATGTGGAACGGGACTCCTTCAACCAGCACCACAGGGCTGCGATACTGAAACGTATCGAAGAAGGGCACGGAAACGGCCCCGGTAAACCCGTAAAGATGTTCGCCGGCGACACGTCGCTCGACCACCTCGAGCTCCCCGCGCACGCCTTCGTCCACGATAACAAAATTCCGGGCCGTCACCTGTCGCCCAATCCCAACCGGCTCCGTCGCAAAAGCCTCGGTTTCGCGGTCATAGGAAAGCGGCACATCACGGAAAGCTTCAAAATCGACGACACGTTCCGTTGCTCCTGCGATGGAATAAACACCGACAAAATCGCCCGAGTGGAAAACCTCGATCAGCGGGTAGTCGGCGGGAGAGTGATCCCTCACTTCCCGCTTTGTCGCACACCCTGAGAACAGGCAAACGAGGATCACCAAACAAGCCAGGGCCCCACGTTTCATCACGTAAAAGACTCTACCTGAACCCACCTTGCGGCAAGGAAGAATTCAACTCCCGGGCCGGTACCCGGACACCTCCACTCTGTACGGCTCGCAGCGCCGGGCGATCAGGTCGACCCCGGCCCCCGGAAACCACCGCCGTTCAAACCAACCGCGTTTTTTCTATAGCCGGTTGATCCGGCCGGCCAGGAATCCGGCGCCGAAACCGTTGTCGATATTAACAACACTGACGCCGCTGGCGCAGGAATTGAGCATCCCGAGAAGGGCGGCCAACCCGCCGAAACTGGCGCCGTAACCGACACTGGTGGGGACGGCGATGACGGGGGCTTTTACCAGGCCGCCGACCACGCTGGGCAGGGCTCCCTCCATTCCGGCCACCACGATCACCACCCGGCAACTCCCGATGACGTCGAGGCTGGCCAGGAGCCGGTGCAGACCGGCGACGCCGGCATCGTAAACCCGCTCCACCTCGTTTCCGTAAAAGGCCGCCGTGAGGGCGGCCTCTTCCGCCACCGGAAGATCGGAAGTCCCCGCACAAACAACCGCAATCCGGGTGGTCGCCTTCCGCCGCTCGCCGGGCCCGACCTGGAGCAGGCGCGCCCGTTCGTGGTAGACGGCATCCTCGAATGCCCGGGCGACGACGTCGGCAACCCCGGAATCGATTCGCGTCACCAGGGCGTCGTGCCCGTTGGCCCGCAGTACCTTCACGATCTCGGTGATCTGCCCGGCGGTTTTGCCCGCCCCGTAAACCACCTCCGGCGCCCCGTTGCGGGCGGCCCGGTCGAGGTCGACCCGGCTGTGTCCCAGGTCTGCGAATCCGCGCAGCCTCTCGGCCGCGGTCGGCACGTCGATCTCCCCCTTTTGCAGGGCCTCCAATGTCGCTTCGAGATCCATACCCCTCACCCGTTTTTATGCAAATAAATCGCCTCCAGCCGAGCCTGAATCCCGGCCAGCGGCCGACCCGTCTCGGCCGCGATACGGGCACAGTCGCGGTACTCGAACTTATGCCGCCGCAACCCGTTCGGCCCGCTCGCCACTTTGACGCGAACGGACCCCCATTCCGTTTCCAGCTCCACGATCTCCCGCTTCAATTTGGCCCTTCGCCAGGTCTGCCGCCGCACCCCGAGCGTACTGCTGTGCTCGAAGAGCAGGGCCTCGATCCGGTCGGCCGTTTCCGGCGCGGCCAACACGTGCACGACGCAGCCGGGACGATCGTGTTTGAAATAAGCCGGAACCTGCCAGACATCCAAAGCGCCGGCCTCCCGCAGGCAAGAACAGAGAAAACCGACCGCCTCGCCCGTCATATCGTCGATATTGGCCGCGAGTTCCCGGACCTCGTCCCGCTCCAGCCCGTCACCGCCAACGGGCCTCCCGCCCGATTCCTCGATCAGCGACACATAGAGCACGTTGGCCGCATCGGGCGGATTCCGCTGCCCGATGCCGATACCCGATCCGATCTGACGCCCCTGCGTCGCGGCAAGGAATTCGCACCCCTTTCCCACCAGCAAAGCGGCCCCCGTCGGGGTGGTGGCTTCGTACGGCACCCCACCGGCCCGGTACGGAACACCTTCCAAGAGGCGAACCGTGGCCGGAGCCGGGACCGGCATCCGACCGTGGGCGCAATCGACCGTCCCGCCCCCGGTTTCCAGCACCGAACAGACCACGCGCTCGATCCCGAGAAGGTCCCAGCAAACGGCGGCCCCGACCGTGTCGACGATCGAATCGATCGCTCCGACCTCGTGAAAATGGACCGCGTCCGGATCGACGCCGTGAACGGCACCCTCCGCTTCGGCCAGTACCCGAAAGCACGCCACCGCATCCCGCTTCACCCGCTCCGGCAATTCGCTTTTCTCGATCGCGTCCCGGATCTCGGCAAACCCGCGGTGGGCGTGGTGCCCCCCGTGGGGATGGGAGTGATCGTCCGCCGCCGCCTTATCCAGAACCACATCGCACCGCGTCCCGCTGATGCCGCCGCGGGTATCGGTTTCGAAGCGAAGCGACCACCCCGTGTACGGCAATTTGCGCAATGCCGCCTCCAGGCGGGCGGGATCAACCCCGAGGTCGACCATTGCGCCCAGGTTCATATCGCCGCTGATCCCCGAAGGACACTGGTAGTAAAGCGTTTTCATGGTTGGATCCGGATTCCGAGTGAGAACCATTGCCGGGGAGAAGGCGATTCATTTCCCGGGCGAAATTTGACACGGCGCCCGATTGCGGCAAGAATCCTCCCCGTGGACTCGTTAGGCCGACTCAAAGCGTGGTACGCCGATTGTCCGGGAGCGCTGATCGCCTTTTCCGGAGGGGTCGACAGCTCCCTCGTCGCCTTCCTGTCCCGCTACTTCCTCGGCCGGGAGAAGGCCTGTGCCGTGATCTCCGCCTCCGCCAGCCTGAAGCTTTCCGACCTGGAGGAAGCGCGGACCTTCGCCCGAAACCACGACCTGCCCCTGCGCGTTATCACGACCGACGAGATCTCCAATCCCGACTACTTCCGGAATCCCGCCAACCGCTGTTACTACTGCAAGCACACCCTGTACGACGAGTTGCAGGGGCTGCGGGAAGAGCATCCGGACTGGTGGGTCCTCAACGGCACCAACGCGGACGATTTCGGCGACTACCGGCCGGGCCTCCAGGCGGCGGACGAATTTTCCGTGCGCTCCCCCCTGGCCGACTGCGATCTTTCCAAGATCCGGGTGCGCGAACTGGCCGCGCATTTCTCACTCGAATGCTGGAACAAACCCGCCAGCCCCTGCCTCTCCTCGCGGGTGCCCTACGGCGAGGAGATCACGGTCCGGAAACTCCGGCAAATCGAAGAAGCCGAGGGCATTCTGAAAAGCGCCGGGTTCCCCGTCAACCGCGTGCGTCACTACGGCACCACGGCAAAGATCGAGGTGCCGGAAGATGACGTGCAAAAGCTGAAGGCCGGGCAAAAAGAAATCGAAGAAGCCCTGCGCAGCATCGGATTCGAAAAAATCGAATGTGACCCGGAGGGCTTCGTCTCCGGTAAACTCAACCGCGTCCTCAAACCCTGAGCGGCAACTCCTGCCCGGTCAGCGCTTTTCGATCGTCTCCGTTTTCACCTGATTCCTGCGGAAGCGAATCGCCTTCCACAGCAACCAACCCCCGAGCAAGGCGACCAGACCCCAGGCCAGAAAATGATCCGGATGGGTCATGAAATGCCGCACCGTCTCGAAAAAACCGCCCTCATGCCCCGTCGGGTGCGCGGAAAGCGATGAGGCCGTTAACAGCCAGGTCAGAACAAACAGGACGAACGGTTTCATAGTTATGATTAAAAACGAATTTTCCGAAAAAGGCAATTCTTTTCCCAAGGCGTCGGTCCGGCCTTCCGGTCGCACCGGCAGGCCCTCACGCCGGAGAGCCGTCCTGGTACCCCGGGCGCTCCCAGGGAGTCGGAATGTGCACCAGGGCCTCGTCGGCACGGCGGCGCAGGGAGGCGCTTTCCTCCGCACTCAACGGCTTGAACCCGGTCGCCATTTTCAGGTTTTCCCGCAAGTGCGCTTCCGTGTCGAGGCCCACCACCCCGCAGTGGACCCCCTCCAGCCCGACGGCGTAACGGATTAAATCGCTTCCTTTCAAATCGGCGTTGCGGGCGCGCCGCACCATTTTCATGGCGCTCACCCCCATGTTTCGCTCGCGGGCCAGCGGCAGCAATTCGTCCTCGTAGCGCCCCTCGTCGTCGCGGGTGCAGGGAAACACGGTCAAAACCGCATCGGGATCGAACCGGCGCATGGCCGCCATGAGAATGGCGGCCCCGCTGTGTCCGGAAACGCCGAAATGACCGATGACCTTCTCGTCCTTGAGTTTGGCGATCGCCTTGAGCGCCCCGCCTTCGATTTGGTCGAGGTCCGCATCCCGCGGCAGGTTCCAAATGTGCAGCAGGTCGATCCGGTCGGTCCGGAGCTGCTCCAGGCTCGCTTCGACATCCCGCAGCAGCCCGTCGTGATCCCGGCTTCGACTTTTCGTGACCAGGAAAATCTCGTCGCGCCGCTTCTCCACCACCGGCCCGATCATCGACTCGCTGGGACCGTAACCACGGGCGGTGTCCCAGTAATTGACGCCGTGGTCCAGGGCCAGGTTCAGCAGGGCTTCGCTTCCCTCGGGATTGTCCCGCCAGGGTTCGGTGTAGGCGGAGCCCAGTCCCAGACCGACGATCGAGACCGGGGTTTCGATTCGGCCCAGGGGACGGCGGTCGACCTGTTGCGGCCGCTCTTTTTCGGCTGCGGAAAGGCGGTGGAGCCCGGCGGCGCCGGCGGCGGAGACCAGTACGGTCTTAACAAAGCTGCGTCGAGTTGTCATGGGAATGGGTCCTTTCGGTTTTGAACGGAACGTGGTTGTAACGAACAACAGTCTACCTCATTGCCGGTCCCGCGCAACCTCTTTCTGCCCGGGACGGTCCCATTCGCCGGCACGGCGAATGGTTTTCAGGCGGTTTTCACCGGCATCGACTTCCACGCGAAATAGATCCCGGCCAGCACGAGAACACCGCCCACCCCCTGCCCTAGTCCCAGCGCCTCTTTCAGGATCAGCCAGGCAAAAACCGCCGCGGCCACCGGTTGCAGGAGCAGGCCCACCGACGCAAACGAAGCCGGCAGGTGAGCCAGCGAATAGGCAATCAATGCCTGTCCCCCGACATGCGACACCAGGGCCAGAGCCACCAGCACCCCCCATCCGTACAGGGTGGCGGCCAGCAGCGAATCCTCCGTGAGGAACGCGATCAGGAACAGAACCGCGCACGTGATCACGCCACTCCACATCATCGATACCGAGGTGGAGAACAGCCGCCGCACCTGCTTGATCGACAATATATAACCGGCATAAAAGACGGCGGTGAGCAGCCCGAGAACATCCCCCCAGACCTGGTGGGGACCGGCGCCAAAGCTGACCCCGATGAGGATCACGGCGCCCGCCATGGCAAAGGCGAGCCCGAAAAGAAACATGCGGGTAATCCGTTCGCGGAACAGGAACCAGGCCCCGATGGTGACAAAAATAGGGGCAAAATTGGTAAAGAGCGTGGCATTGGCCACGCTTGTCAGCAGGATCGACCAGTGCCACAACGCGAGGTCCCCGGCGAAGCAGCACCCCGCCAGGACAATCCATTTCCAGTCACCCGCGCGTCCGGGCGTTTTCGGTTTCGATCGGTTATTCCTCGCCGCGTTGCGCGAATCGACCTGCGCCCATATCCAAAGAATGGGTACGGCGAACAGGAGCCGGTAGAACGCGGTGGCGACCGGTCCGATCTCACTCAAACGGACAAAAATCGGGGCAAACCCGATTCCCACGGCTCCCAGCAGGAGCACGGGAAGGGCGAATGTTCTCGGACTGTTCATAAACCCGCAATCCGGCGGCGCCGGTCGCAATGACAACACAATCAATCAACCGTCCTCCCGGAAATCAATCCCGGGATTTCCCCGGAACGGGAACCGGTTCGGACCGGATTCTAACCCCCGCCCTCCGCCAGGACGGACCGGATCTCGTTCAACAGGATTTCCGCCGTGTAGGGTTTGCCTATAAAATGATGCACCCCCGCCCCGACCGCCTTGCCCACAACGTCGTTGGCGGCGTACCCGCTGGAGGCGATGATTTTCACCTCCGGATCGACCGCTTTCAGCGCCACAATGGTGGCCGAACCGTCCATCACCGGCATGGCCATGTCGGTGAGCACAACCGATATCGCCTTGCCGTGCCGGGCGTAAAGCGCCACCGCCTCGGCGCCGTTGGCCGCCAGCATGACGCGGTAACCGAATCGCTCGAGCGTCTTCTGCGCAAGCGTGCGGATGCTCGCCTCGTCGTCCACCACCAGGATCATTTCGCCGTGACCGCGCGCCGGCTCCTCCGGCTCGGCGACGGGACCAATCTCGAACGATGACTCCGCTTCGGCCGGCAGGTACACCTTAAACCGGGTCCCCCTTCCGGCCTCGCTGTACAAATCCAGGAAGCCGCCGTGATTCTTGACGATACTCTGCACCGTGACCAGTCCCAGGCCGGTCCCCTTGCCGGTTTCCTTGGTGGTGAAAAAGGGATCGAAAATTTTCTCCTGAATCTCGCGCGGAATCCCGGAACCGGTATCCTCGACCGTGATGACGACGTGGGCGCCGCTTTTCGACTGCGGGTCCATCCCCGAATACACCTCGTCCAACACCACGTTGTGCAACCGGATCGACAGGGTTCCGCCGTCCGGCATGGCGTCGCGGGAATTGACGCAGAGGTTCAGGATCACCTGGTTCATCTGGTTCGGATCCGCCGTGACCATCCATAGATCATCGGGGATCTCGCACTCCAGGGTAATGTTCTTGGGGAAACTGTTGCCGATGATCGACTCGATTTCCCGCACGATCTTTTCCAGGTGAAGCGGCATCCGGGCACCCTCGATGCCCCGGGCGAAGCCGAGCACCTGCTTGACCAGCCCGATACCGCGCTGGGTGCTTTGCTCGATCGCCTCGACCACGGCGCGCGCATCGTCATTGAGATTGAACTCGCGCAACAGGTCGATCCCCATGGTAATGGGTGAGAACAGGTTGTTCAGATCGTGAGCGATGCCGCCCGCCAGGGTCCCGATACTCTCCATGCGCTGGGCCCGCCGAAACTGCGCCTCGAGTTTCTTCCGTTCCGTAACATCGGTATTGATGGCGAGGATCGATCGCGGCTCACCGTCCTCGTCCCGCATCAACGTCCACCGCCCCTCCACGGAAAGCGCTGTTCCGTCCCGGCTGAACTGTTCGATCTCGCCGACCCACTCCCCCTTCTCCCGCGTCGTTCGCACCGGCTGCTCCAGCTCGGCCGGGGTCCTGTAGACGAGGTCGTCCAGCCGCCGCCCCTCCGCCTCCTCCGCGGTCCAGCCGTAAAGGCGCTCCGCACTGAGATTCCAGTAAAGCACCCGGTGTTCCAGGTCGCACACGAAGATGGCGTCCCGCGCCTGGTCCAGGAGAGCCGCCTGCTCGCGCAGCTTTTCCTCCTTCTTCCGGGTGAGGGTGACATCGCGGAAGTACACCGCCAGGCCCTGTTCGGACGGGTAGGCACGAACCGAGAACCACCGTTCGAGCGGCGGATAATATTCTTGGAACGACACGGTTTCCTTTTCACGCATGGCGCGGTAGTACTCCTTCTCGAAGGTGCTGCCTACCGCGGCGGAAAACTCGGCCCAGACGTTTCGGCCGATCAACGCGTCCCGCTTTCGGTCCAGCAACCGTTCCGCTTCCGAATTGAGAAACGTGAACCGCCATTCCAGGTCCAGCGTGAAGAAAGCGTCGGTGATACTCTCCAGGGTGGTGCTGTAACGCCGGGCCAATTCCCGCGACTCCGCCTCCATGCGCATGGTGGCGTCGATATCCACGGCGGTGCCGTACCACTTGACCAGGTTCCCGGATTCATCCCGGATGGGAAGCGCCTGCACCCGAAACCACCGGTACGCCCCGTCCGATCCCCGCCGTATCCGGTACTCGATTTCAAACGTCGTCTCGCTCCGCACCGCATGCTCCCACGCCGCCAGGCAACGATCCCGATCCTCGGGATGAAGCGGTCCCTGCCAACTCGTGGCCGGAGAGGCTTCGAGCGAAACCCCCGTAAACTCGAATGAGTGACGGTTGACATAGTCGACCCGTCCGTCCGGGGCCGCCGTCCACACAATCATGGGCATGGCGTCGGCCAATTGCCGGAACCGGGCGTTGCTCGCCTCGACGGTTCGCTCCAACTCCTTGTGCTCGGAAATATCCTGAAACCCGCCTTCGACCTGGACGATCCGCCCGTCCTTGTCCCGCACGGCTTCACCGATGGTCCGCACCCACTTTCTCGTCCCCCTCGCCGTGACGATCTCCGCTTCCACATCAAAGGGAATGCCGTCCTCGACGCAACGCCGGAACGCGTCACGCACCTGCTCACGGTACTCCGGGGCGTAATAAAGGATTCCCTGCTCCACCGATGGGCAGAACCCCCGGGGCTCGTCGTGAATGCGCGCGGTTTCCTCGGACCAGACCATGTGAAAGTCCGGCAGGGTAACGGTCCACCCCCCGAGCCGGGCCGTGTGGCTGGCGATTCGAAGCAGGGCCTCGTGTTCCCGGAGTTCGATCTCCGCCAGCTTGCGTTCCGTGATGTTGAGGTGCATCACCACCGCGCCCTTCGCCCCCTCGACCTCCATCGGAGTGACCATGAGTCGGAACCAGCGTCGCTCCTCCGGGGAGTGGCAGGGGTATTCGAGGCTGAACACCGGGATCTCCCCGTCGAGGACCCTGCGGATGCCCGTCGCCACCTCGCACGCCTCGTCCGCGTGCTTCCCGGTCGCCCGCTCGCAAATGGTTATATAGTTCTGCCCGATGCCGTAATCGCGGTTCGCCAGGACATTGCTCGTCGCAAACCGTTTCCAGGACGCGTTCACCGCCAGGATATTCCCGTCGCCGTCCAGCAGCGCGATGTGCGCGGGCAGTGAATCCAGGACCGCCTCCCGCACGTCCACCTCCCGCCGCAAATCCGCGTCGGTTGCGTGCCCCGGAGTTCCCCGGAATAAGGACCGCGAAACGCCCCGATCACCATAGTCAGTGGTCATATCCTGTCAATACCCGGTCAAATCCTGCTTCGCGTCCCGCCCTGGTAACCCTGCCAAATTTCACCGCGAAATCAATGGCAATCGTGCCAACCCGGAAAAGTAATTTACCGCAACCTCGACCGGTACGTGGACAAACGTTTCGGAGCGCCCTCCCCCCGCCGCGCAAAGCGCGCTGCTTAGCCCGGCAACCCGGCCTCGACCGGTCACCCCGGTTCCGGCACCACCGCCACACACTCGATTTCGAAGCGCAGGGTTTCCGGCAGGCAGTGGGTGATGGTGGTGCGGGCGGGGTAAGGTTGGGAAAAATATTCGCGGTAAAGCCGGTTGAAGAGCGCGACGTCGGCACTGTCCCGCACGTAGTTTCGGGTCTGCACGACGTGCGCCAATCCGCTCCCGCTCGCCTCCAGGATCCGTTTCATGTTCTCCAGGGACCGCCGAAACTCCCCCTCAAACGTATCGGGGACGATTTTCCCGGTGTCGTCGACCGAGGCCTGGCCGGAGACAAATAACAGATTACCCACCTTGACGGCCGGGCTGAACGGCAGGTGGGAGTGCGGCATGTGCGGTTGGTCTGGATACTCAATCATAATTCAGAAGGGTTGAAAACAGTCGTCCAGGGGATACACGGGGCGTTTCAGGCGTTGATACGGGAACCGGTCCAGCCGGCTCGAACACGGTCCGGGCGTATCCACCCAGACCATGGCCTTTGCGATCGGGTCGTAGGCCCGCCGGTGGGCGACGGCGGCTTTGACCCCGATCAGCTTTGCCTTTTCCGGCTCGATGCCCTGGCTGCGAAGCTGCCCGAGATCGAACGGCGGTGTCCGGCGACTGGTCAGGAGAATGGTGACCCCGGCGTGTCGCACCACGGCACAGGGTCCCATGTCGATGCGCCTCCCGCGCATGGACGCAAGGTGGCTCCGCGGGTCCTCCAGGTCGAATACACCGTCGCTCGAGGACAGGACCTCCACCTCCAACGCCACCGGCCCCGGGTCCATTCGGCTGCCCCGGCCCCCGACGGAGAGCGACACCGACCTTCCGGTGCCGGCGGCCACCGCCGCCGTCACCGACGCGGGATCGTTGATAACCACCACGG
>PXDC01000462.1 GCA_003565135.1 Verrucomicrobiota bacterium | reverse complement strand
GCAGGGCGGAGGGGAAGCGGTAGGGTTCGCCCCGGGAATTCAGAAGTTGCAGCGCTTCTCCCCGGGCGGGGTCGATGACGTTGCGGCAGGGGGCGTCGAAGGTATCCGGCACGATCTCCACAATGCGAACCGCCAGCTTGCGTTCGGGGAAGGCACCTCCGGTGATCGCGAGTGCGCCCAGGTACGCTTCCTCGATTTCCGCCGCGCTCAACTCTCCGAGTTCCGCATAGGCCCCGGGCAGTTCGCCGTCGTTTTCGAGGAACGCGCGAAAGGCGTTCAGCGGGCGAGGCAGGTTGTCTTGTTGCGGATCGTGGTGGAGGGTGCGGGTTTGGAATACGTCGTAGATCAACGCTCGCACGGCGTTTGTCTCGGGGCTCTGACCGTTCTCCAGGGTTTCGACAATGACGTTGCGGCCCGCGACCAAGTCATAGAGCGGCCCGTTCAGGTCGCGCGCTCCGGGCAGGGGTCGGGTGAGGGACTCGATTTTTTCCCGCGTGAATGGGAGGCGATCAGTGTCGCCGCGCCGGTGGGGGACCAGGGTGTGCGGTGCCGGGTCCTCTCCGTCCCGTTCGGCGAGTAAAGCGGCCAGGGTGTGCTCCATCAGCGCGAGCACGAACGTGTTTTCCGGAGTCAGTTCCCAGTGTTCCACCACCCGTTCGCGTCCTTCCAACGCTTCCAGGGCGGCCGCGCGCCAGCGTTCCACTTCCTCCGTCAGGGACTGACCGGAAGGCGAGTAGTCGATAGCCGGCAACGTCAGGTCCGGGGCCGGAAAAAGTCCGAGGAGCTCATGCCCCTGAAATTCGCCGATCGCGGGATCGGTTGGAAAGACCGTGGGAGTGGATGCGGTGAAGAAGAGGCGTCCTCCCGCCGGATCCAGTCGCTCCAACCGGGCTCCGGCCGAAGTCGCGGTGGCGCTGCCGACCACCCCGCGGCCCGCGCGATTGGAGGTGAGCCGGTGCGCTTCGATCGTCACGCCGGGCTCGGCGTCGAGGAAGGCGGTTCCGGGGTCTTCCTCGGGGTCCGGAAAACGGGGAAACACCTCGGCGTCGAATACCAGTCCGAAATCCATCGGGCGACCCGTGACCTCTGCGTCGGGATCCAGTGGGTCGAGGCCGCGCAGGATGGCTTCGAGGTCGGTGATCCCGTTTCCGCTGCTGTCGACCGGCCCAAACGGATCCAGCCCGTAGTGGTCGCGGACGAAGTCCGGCACGCCGTCTCGGTTGGAATCGAACCGGTGAAAGGGTTGCGAAAAGGCGTAGCTTGCGGTCCGGACCGCGGTGATTCGGTCCGGATCCGACGCCGAACGGGCGTAGTACTGCACCGTGGTGTCGCTGAAAACCGCCGGGCGGGCGCTGGAATCGTACGCGCTCCAGGATCCCGAGGAATCCAGGCGGAAGTACACTTCGCCGTCGGGAATTCCGGTGGAGAAGTCCAGGCGGATACTGCGATTATAGGTCCCGGGCGCCGGGGAGACCGACACCGAATCCGGGTTGTGGGAGCCGGCCGGGGCCAGGGCGGCCACCGAAATATCGGCCGCGACCTGGTTGGGCAGGAGGAACCCGACTCCGGGGGCGACAGAGCCGACCGACGAAGTCGAGGTCTGGCCGAGCCCTTCGGTCTCGCCGAGGAACGCCTGGCCCATCGCTTCCACTGTGTTGCCGTCGAAGCCTCCCTGAACGGTCCAGTCCTGGTAACGGTAGTAGGCAAAGGCGGAAGCGTCGGGGACGAGAAACGGATCCTGATCGAACCCGACCAGGTTGGGAAACCGCAGGCGGTCATCGAGTTCGGGCAACAGACCCTGGCTTCTCAAGGTGTAGGAACCGTCGCCCTCGCGTTGGAAATCCATGTAGCCGCTGCTGGCCCCGCCCCGCACTCCGGTAAGCAGGGTAAAGCCGCCTTGCCCGTCGGGGATGGCGCCGAGAAACACGCCCTGTTCGCCGGCCGGAATGGTTTCCAGCGGGTCCCCGGGGCAGCTTTCGAAGATCGGCAACACGACGGCCTGCCGGCCGCCATCCTCCACCACCAGGATTCGCGCCGGGTCGGCGCCGTCCTCCAGGAGGACCAACGAACCGATATTAAAAGCCAGCACGCATTCCTGTTCGACGAATTTTAATTCCAGCGGAGCGCCGTCGAATCCGTTGCCCTCCTGGATGACCGCGTGCTGCACGACCGGTTCGCCCCGGCGCCAGATCAGCAGAGAAGGGTTGGCCGGCGCGGCGAAAAGGTCGGCTACTTCGAAACGGGTTTCGGAGGACCCGATATACTGGAGCGCGATGTCGACCGAGGCGCCGTCCAGGTAATAGCCGGTCATCGGCCCCGCGATGGAGGCGTCGCCGGTCAGCAGAAGGATGTCGGTGTCCAGGGAGGGGTGCCGAAGCGGTGCGAAGCTGCCCGGATGGTCCATGGTCACCGGTTCTCCGTCGAGGGCATCGAGGATCGGTGCCGGGGGCTTTTCGTTGTTCAGGCTGAAGAAGTCCAGACGATGAGCCTGCCCCGGTGCGTTGTAGGCGGTGAGCAGGGCGACTTCGTGGAGGCCGGTATCGTTGCGGTCGTAAAAGTGACCGGCCGCGATTCGAGCGGGCCCGGGCGCCGGCGACGAGACCAGCGAGGGGTGGGCGACGGCGGGATCCGTCGATGGAGTGACAAAGGCCAGTCGGTTGGCATCGCGTTCCACCACCACGAAACCGGGTTCGCCTTTGGAGTGAAACAGGGCGGGGCTGGCGCTGTCGGCGGCGGGCAGTCCGGTGGAGCGGGT
>PXDC01000434.1 GCA_003565135.1 Verrucomicrobiota bacterium | reverse complement strand
ATTGGCTGATTTGAGAGCTGGTCGCGCAGCATCGGCAGCGTAATAGTACAACGGATACATCTTAAGAGAAAGAGGTTTTCGACCAAATGCGAAAACGGGAGGTGGTTTGGCTTTCGTTTAACGCAAAACACTTTTTCAGCGGCGAATTGCGGTAGTTTATGGCGACCCCTGTGACAGTATTCAACAAAATGCCGTGTAGAGACGTAAAATCGCATCCTCGCGTTCGTGCCGTGACCCGAGCGCCCGCGAATGCAAGATTTTTCAAGGGGGGTTGGGACAGCCTCTAGTTATCTGGAAGCTGCAGATTTCCCCCCAGCCAATAGTTGAAGATGGGGACTCACGCTCACCTATCGGGAGCGTGTCGGAGCGACGGAAATCTCCTGCCTGCCTGTCATTTTTCCAGGATTCAGCTGGCAAAACCTGCGACGATTCCGGGGAGGTGACGCTGAGTTGAACGCAATTCCCCGGGAGCAGGGGAGGTTTCTCTGGCTGCAGGCTCTTGAAGCGGTGCGAGCGGGCAGTTCGGCTATTTACGTCGCTATGTTCGATGAAGTCGATGAGGCGACGGCGATTTTTAAGGGTTCGAATAATCCGCCCGTGGGCGAGAGCAACTTCATTACCTATGAAGGCCTTCAACCCGATCATTACCTCTGGCTAACTCTCTTCTCCATGAAATCGCTCCTTCAGACCGGTTCCAGCGGGGGTGCCCGTGCCGCTGATAAGCGATTTCCTATCAATAACTGAATGCAAGAAAGCAAAGCACTGCTAAACAACGAGAAATAAAATATGTAAGAACGGGCGAACTTTTTCCTTGTCAAGATGCCCTCATATAGGTAAGAACGGGTGAGCTTTTTCCTTGTCAAGATGCCTTCATAGCAGCAACATCCCTCATAATACGGCATTCCAAATGCCGCGACAAATAATACAAAACTAACCTCACCCGAAAAGAGAAAACTATGACAAAAAAAACAACTTCAATATTAATCTTCTCGTCGGTGATGGCGCTTTCGAGTGCGAGTGCTCAGCTGAGTTTCGACTTCGCCAATGGTACTCCTGGTGACATAACCAGCAACGTGCTTGAATGGACGATTACAGACGGTTCCGCAACTAATGTTGGCGGCGGCTCCGACGGCGTCTTCAATCTTACAGACTCGGGCGACCTGTCTCCGTCAACAGGTAGCCTCGGTGTTAATGTGACGGCTGGAGATCAATTCGATAGCAGCGATTTTACTTTTAATACGGAAGCGGAGGGTGACGACTACCGCTGGTTGTTCGATGGTGGCAACTTGACCTTGGGTCCAAGTACACCACAGGGCGAGAGCATTAACACAGTACCAGGTCAGGTGATGGTGCTTGATTTCGACCTCTCATCAGGGAGTTTCGATCCAGGTCCTGGTTACATCCTGCAGCTCGACTCCTTACTGCTCACCAGCAATGTCAGCGGTGCCACTGCGACTTTCGTTGAGGCAAGCACGGGTACCATTACTGATATTCTTATTGGCGATATCGGTGGTGCCAACTCCACTGCGCCCTTGAATCTCACGATTGAGGACGGTGACCGTCTCGGCATTTGGCGCGCCGGTGGTGGCGGACAGCTTCGCCTCGAAGGTGCTAGCTTCAGCGTCGTTCGCGTCTACGATCCCGAGATCTTCGCGCCCTTTGAAATGGACTTCGGAATCGGGGATGGGAAAGTCGATGAAACTTCTCTCCTGCGGAACGACCGGGATTCTTTCATCCTGCAAGACAACGCTCTTCGGCTCACCACCACCTCGGATTCGTTTACATCGCTCACCGCGTTGGCCTCTGTTGTGAATCGTCAGGCGACGCAGGGATTCGTTGTGGAGTCGGAGCTGGCTTTTAACCAATTCCCGGATGCTCGGGCCTCGAACGTCGGTCTTGTTGTCTTGGGAGGCCCTCACGATCCTCCGGAAAATCGTTTTACCCCTAATGATGAAGACGGGTTTTATTCATTGTCGTTCCTCCCCGCATTGGAGGACTCTGATGTTAACAGCCTTTTCCCCGACATCGAACCGGTGGAGGATGGCCTCACCAGCGTCATTTATATCGCCCGCGGCTTCCAAGGTGAGATTCTGGAAGCCGCCCGCTGGGATGGAAGACAGCCTTTCTCCGGATCAATCCTATTGGCCGACGATTTTGAAGACTCGAGCACCGATGGTGACTGGGTAACTGGAGGCGACCAAGGTTCGTGGGAAATCGGCGAGCCCACGGTGGGGCCGGATCCGGTCGAAGGCAGCAGCCGGGTGGCCGCCACCAATCTTGACGGTCTAGCGTCCGAGCTCAGCGATGACTATCTCCGGTCGCCGCCGATTGAATTGACCGATGCGAGTGCGGTTATCCGCTTTAGGGAAGCGTTCAACATGGACGACGACCTCGATGGTGCGGGAGATCCGTTTCACGTGGCGATCGTCAACATTGTGGACGAAGACGGCGAGTTCATTCTCGAATTGGATCGCTACAGCGGAAACAGTGAAGGATGGCGCGATCAAAGCTTGACGATCCCTTCAGAAGTCTTGGGGCAGACGATCCGAGTGGAGTTTCGCCTGATCACCGACGATTTTGTTTTGTCCGAGCACTTCGGATGGATGATCGACGATGTCACCGCAGTGGAGGGGCTGGACGATGGGGCTTATGCGCTGAAGGGGGAAGGATCTTACGACGAGAATGGCGAGCTTCAGTTGGAGTTTACATTGACCGATCTGGAAGATCAAGACAGCTACAGCCAAAGCGTCACCGTCT
>PXDC01000415.1 GCA_003565135.1 Verrucomicrobiota bacterium | reverse complement strand
GCGACGCCCCACCGGTTTTCCCGGGAAAAGAAAAGCAAATCCATCGGCACAGGCTATCAGCGGGTTCGGGGAAAAGTCACGACATTCTCACGGGCGTCGTACCCGCTCGTCAGTCCGGTCTCACGGAGGCGATGCTGGTCGGCGGCTTCGACGTGACCGTCGAGGAAGGCGACGTTGGCCCGGTCATTGTGACGCAGGTGAACGCCTCCCCCACGACCATCACCGGCGCGCGGGCCGGCTATGAGAAACCGCTGAACGCCTCGGTCGTCCACCGAATCCATGAACACCGGGTAGAGCGACGGCTCCCGGATCGCGTTTACGTTCAGCCGGAACATGCTGTTGCCGCTGCTGGTGGCGCCGGAAATTTCCCGCACTTCGTCGGAATACATATTGTAACCGTAGGTCCGCCATCCCCAGATCGAAGCAAGGTGAACCGGCGTGGCCTGTCCGGGGTACCCGCCGTCGCGGCGGACCGCCAGTTGCGACGGGCAGAAGAAGATCTCGATATCGTTCGGATCGATGGCCCGGGAATTTTCGAGGACGTGTCCCCATTGCAAGTCCTGGCGATTGCCGGTTCCGTCCGATGCCTGGCCGGAAAGGAAGACGCCGTCGTGGTCACTCAAATGCACATGAAGCACGTTGACCGTCTGCCGCAGGTTGCTGGTACATTCGGCGGCACGGGCGCTGTCGCGCACGCTGCTGACCACCGGAATAAGGATCGCCGCGAGGATACCGATTATGGCAATGACGGTGAGCAGCTCGATGAGCGTGAACGCGCCGGCGCCCCCGCGAAACCCTTGATCGATTCGCGCGGGCCCTCCCGGAGTCCGCCGTCCTGTTTCGTATGGTATATTCATTTCCGTTTCTCCCAAAATCGTATTCAGTCGATCGTTACATTAACACGGAGAAAACCCTTCGCCGCGCCGTCCGGAAGATCGGCTTCCACCGTCACCCGGTCGAAATCCCCCTGCGGAACCCGGCCGACCTCGGTAACCCCCACGGAGCCCCACCCGTCGAGGTCTTCCGAGGCTTCCGGAACAATCTCGATCCCGTCGGCGTGGCGCCGCTCGAGGTAGGTGAGTCGCAGCCGCCCCTCGTCCACTTCGGCCTGCGGCAGGTCGTCCCCGGCCACGGCCACCCACGGATCGAGGCCGAAGGCGAACTTGAGCAGGTTGGCGACCCCGTCGCCCGCCGGATCCGCGCCCGGGCCGCTGATGGACTCGTCGTCGAGCTCATTGGCGTCGAAGTACGCCGAGCGCCAGTCGTCAAACGTGACGGGCTCGACATCGGGCGGATCGATCCCGAGCTGTTCCGGCGTGCCCATCTCGAAAGTCAGCCAGTCGAGGGAGGGGTTGCTACCGGTCAAGCCGAACCAATTGCCCGTTGCGGCGCCTTCGACCTGGTACACGAGCGAAGCCTCGGCGCCGTTGCCGTCGGAGACCACCCCGGTCAGGTCAAGCCCGCCTCCGGCATTGTGAAAGCCCCGAACCTCGATGGTGTAGGTTTCCCCGCTTTCGAATTCGGGCGCGCCGGAGACACCGTCGAGCGCCAGGCTGGGCCCGGCGTGATCGCCCGGACCGTCGAATCGCAATTCCCCGCCTCCGGCGGCATTCAGCGGCAGCCACCGAAACCGGATGGAGGTATCCTCAGAGTCGGTACTCCCGGGACTCTCACCGAGCACGGTGACCCCGAACTGCGGCATCACGCGCCATTGCGCGCCGACGATGGTCCCGTCGTTGCCGTTGCCGGTGCGGTCGAAGACGGTGTCGCCGCGCCCCTCGTTCAGCGGCCAGTAACCGACCAGCCCGGCCTCCGTACCCGCGAGTTCCGCGTGCGTGTCGTCCTGGATCTCCTCCTGCGTGCGCGGGTAATTCCAGTGCCGGACATCCACCACCCGCGCATTGGGCCCGCGATCATTGTCGCCCACCGGACCGACGTTCATCAGGTAGGCGTTTTGCGACCACGACTCGAATCCGGACGGGCGGCTTCCCTCGGCGCGCAGATCGCCGTCGACGTAGTACCGCAGACTGGTCTCGTCGTAGACCAGTGACAGCCGCAACCACCGATAGGGCTCGATGTCGCCGCTGACATTTATCGCGCCGGAATCGTCACCGAACCCGATCGAGTCGCGCTTGATCTGGAGCCGGTTCGCCCACTGGTCCTCCGGATCGTGCTGTGCGTAGAACCAGACCGCAGGGGAGCCGACGAAGTAAACGAGAAACTCGATCGTTCCGGAATCGACGTCCATACCTTCGGTTCCGAGCGCCACGTAATCCTCGGCATCGGGGAAATCGAGAAAAACCGGACGCACATCGTCCGCGAGCCCCTCGAGCCCCGACGGTGTCACGGTCGCGCGTACGGCGAATTCGCCGCCGGGACCGTAATCGACGATGTTGGCGGCGGCGGCCGCGTCGCCAAACTCGAGCTCCGCGAGTTCGCTTCCCGGACGTTCGTGGCGCAGCGATTCCGTCTCCAGGGACCAACCGTCGGCAAGGTGACCGGATTTTAGGAACCCGTCGTCACTGTCGCGCCCGCTTCCGGAACCGAACTGACGAACGAGCGGCATGGAGGACGCCGGAGACGCCAGCCAATCGAGCCGATGGAAATCCCACACCGCATTTCCGGCCTCGCGGTGGCGCGCACCCACCCCGAAACGATTGCCGCCGGGGGGATCCGCCAGCACGCCGGAAAGGGTCGCCTTCCCGCCGGATTCGTCGGCCAGGACCGCGAGGTACTCCAGGTTTCCATCGCCGTTGTAGGTGCCCTGGAAACGAAGGTGGTAGGTGCCGCCGGTACCGGCTTCCGGACCGGCGGGCGGGTGATCGAGATCGGCGAACGCGGTCTCGGTAACGATCGCTCCATCCATGCCCTCACGCAGGGCGATCCGCGCACCCCCGGAAGGATTGGGCAGCCACTGGAACGTGTAATAAGTGGCGTCGTCGTCCGGATTGAAGACGTCGCCGTCGGCATCCCCGAAGAGCACCAGCCCGACCCGGTTTTCCCCTTCGGCGGCACTGAGGTCGGTCAGGGTGAAGGCGGTGGAGAGGACAAACTGCCCGGCCGGCTCGAAATTCATGACGCGCACGGTGCCCAGGGAGGACACGTAATCGGCGTAGGCCGCCTCCAGGCGCGCCGCCTCCTCGATCAGGCTCCATTCGTCGGGGAGGCTACGGCGCAGGGATCCCTCGGTATCGATCCGGTCGTCGTCGGAGCCGAAAGCGAAATTGAAAGGCGCGTTGATAACCGGATCCAGCGGATCCGGCGCTTCGCCGAGCGCCAGGGAGAGCGTGCCGAAATCGAAAACCGGATCCCCCATATCGGCCGCGCGCGACCGCCCGCCAAAACCGAAAAGATTGCCCTCGAAAGGCTCGGCCACGTTCGCGGTCACGGTCTGATCGTGACCCTCCCCGTCGGTAAGGGTGAGCGCGAGGGTCAGGGTCCCGGCGGGATCGAAACTGCCTTCGGCGCGGATGTGGTAGGCCATGGGATCGCCCGCGAATCCGCCGGTGACCTCGACATCGTCGATGAACCACCCCTGGTGGGTATCGGCGAAGGCCCCGTCGCTCTCCAGGCGGAATTCGACCACGATTTCCCGGCCGAAGGCGTCCGGCGGCAGATCCAGCTCGCGGAACCGCCACTCCCCGGTCTGGTCGGCGTCGCGGGAAAGCTCGCCGTCGTCGACGACCTCCAGTGTCTGGGCGTCGAGGATCGACACGGTGGTGCTGTGGAACTCAACGCCTTCATCGTCGACATCGGTGTACTCCCAGAAGCTCAACGTACCCGACTGCACCCCGTTCAGGTCGATGGCGGGCGAGCGGAACCAGGCGTTGGTATGGGCGGCGTAGGTGTCGTCGAGACCGGTGGCGGCGACGTTGTCGCCGCTGACCGCGTCCCCGGGACCGGCCACCGGGACCCCGACCTCCCAGTTGTTCTCGTCGCCCCCGCTGGTCCATGCCGCCTCGGCGGCGGCAGCGTCCTCAAAATCCTCAAAAAAAAGCGTATCGGCATCCTGCGGGAAGGGGCTGGCTCCCTCCCAGACCGCTTCGGCCAGGATGCTCCCGTTGAAACCCTCGCGGATGCGAAGGTGCGACGTCTCGTCGCTCTCTCCCGGATACCACACCAGCCCGTAAAACCCGCTTTCCTCACCGATGTCGAAGGGCAGTGCCGGATCGTGCGGGCCGCCGAGCACGGCAAACCCGGCCCGGTTGCTCCCGGCTTCGGCGATCTGATTGAGCACGAGGTCGGATTCCAGGACAAAGTCCTGCCGGTCGACGTAGTTGTCGACGACGGCCAGGGCTCCGGAAGAGAGGAAGCTGCCCGAGGCCGGCAGGTAGCGCAGGCTGTCCGGCTGCAGGGTGAAATCCTGGGGTCGGTTCCGCAGGAGATTTTCGCCGTCGCCCTGTCCCGCGCCGGTTCCGAAATCGACATCGAAAGGCGCGCTGATTTCCTCGAACGCCGTCACCCAGGCATCGAAGGCCTCGCCGGCAAACGCGAGATTTTCGCCGGTGTTGTCCATCCAGAGATTGTCCAGGTTCACGCTTCGGTTGGCGCCGCTGGTCGACTCCCCGTAGGCGACAAAACCGTCGAGCACCTCGTCGGGCGACCCGCCGTCGCGAAAAGCGAACGTATCGACAACGCCATCACCGCCGTCGTAGACCAGGCGGTCGGCCTCGGTGGCGGCCTCAGGCGCCGAGGCCGGCGTCAGGTAGAGCCGGAAGCCGTCGCCGTCCGAGCGGTCGATGACAAACCACACGTTGTACCAGAAACCCCGCGACACGGTGGTCAGGGTTCGCCACTGGTCGCCGTCGCGCACCTGGAAAAGGTGTTCGGCGGGGGACGGCCCGCCCGCCACCCGCGCTTCGACGCGGAGATCGCCGGAGGGATTGTGCGTGCCGGTGTCGACGTCGTGGGACAACCCGAAGGAGCCGCCGTGCGCCCCCGGTTCGAGGTTACCGGCGCGGAACTGAACAAAAAGGGTCGCCGCTTCCCCCGGCCCCACCTGCATACCGGCGGGCAACGGCCGTGAGCCGGCACGGATTCCGCTCTGCCAGGTGTAGGCGAGGAACCGGTTGTCGTCCTCCTCGAAAATGGTGAAGAGGCCGGTATTATTGTGTGCGGTCCACGGGGAGTCGGCGTCATCCGAGACATTCCCGGGCTCGTAGGTTTCGAAGTCGTCCAGCAGGTCGAAGGTCGCGCCCCCCGGATGGGGAAACGCGAGGCCGGCGGCGACGCCCAGAACGGCGCACGACTTCAACGAATACAGGGAAAAGAAACGTCGTATCATCATAGGGGGGGATCGGTGAGTGAGGGTTCGCGTTCGTGAGGTGTGGGCGAGCGGGCGCTCGCGCGGTGAATTGCAGGACAAAACACAGCCCCGGAGCGTCATCCGCCCGCGGAAAGCCGCAAAGAGCGGAGCCCGCCTTGCCGGATAAAAGGCTACCCCCACGGTAGAACGGGACGGAAGCCCGGTCTAGACACATTTCACTCTTCCTGTAAAGTGGGCGTTACAGGTTTCCGGCGAAGCGCGAATCACCGGGAACGAACGCGCTTGCGAGGGGCGTGCCGGAACGCCTCCCGCGGCCACAAATCCGTATCATCCCTTGAGTTATTCAAAAATCGCACCAGAATAGGTCCAAAACAGGAACTCCCGCACGCAGCGGGGAGTCTCCATCCGGCCAACCAAAAACAAAAGACCTCATGACCGTCGATTACAGCCAAAGTCCCTCATCCCCTTTCTCCGGCGCCGCCCGCGTCCTGTTCCACCGGACCGTTCCGGTCCTGGCGGCTCTCGCCCTGGCGATACCCGCGAACGGGAGCGAAGTGGTGGAGGAAAGCATGAGCACACAATACGAAAACATCCGCCTGGTACGCCTGGCCGACGGGCTGCGGAATCCGTGGAGTCTGACCTTTCTGCCCGGCGACCGGATGCTGGTAACGGAACGGCACGGCCGGTTGTGGCTCCTGGAAGACGGTGAATTGACGGAAATACCGGGTCTTCCCGACGATCTTCTCGCGACCGGCCAGGGCGGGCTGATGGAAGGGCTGGCGCATCCCGACTTCGAGGACAACGGCTGGGTCTACCTGACCTATTCCCGCCAGGAGGGCCGCGAGACGGCCACCACCCTTATCCGCGGTCGTCTGGACGGTCACGAACTGGTCGACGTGGAACAGCTTTTCACCCAGGACCGGACCTCGGGGCCGGGGCGTCACTACGGATCAAGACTGGCCTGGACCCCGGACGGCCACCTCCTCATGAGCATCGGCGACCGCGGATCGCAACCGCCCCGGGCCCAGGATCTCGGCGACCATGCCGGCACGCTGCTCCGCCTCCGGGAGGACGGAAGCATTCCCGCCGACAATCCCTTTGTTGACCGGGACGACGCTCACGGCGAAATCTACTCCTACGGCCACCGCAACATCCAGGGGCTCGTGGTGGATCCCGAGACCGGCGAAATCTGGTCGACCGAACACGGGCCCCGCGGGGGCGACGAACTCAACGTCCACCGTGCGGGTGAAAACTATGGCTGGCCGGTGGTCACGCTGGGACTCGACTACCGATCCGAAGGCGAATTTCGCCACGCCGAGGCGCGCACCAGGGAAGGCATGGTCGACCCGGTCTACGAATTCCTCCCCACCCTGGCGCCCTCCGGCCTGGCCCTGGTCACCGCCGACCGGTTTCCGGCCTGGAAAGGCAACCTGCTGGCCGGCGGGTTGCGCAGCGAGCGCATCCGTCGGGTTGTGATCCGCGATTACGAAGTCCTGCACGAGGAGGAGCTGCTCCTGGGAAAAATCGGGCGCATACGGGACGTGCGCGAGGGCCCCGACGGCTACATCTACGTCCTCAACGACGAGGCCGACGGCGGTGTTTACCGGATCGAACCCGCCGATTGAGGGCCCGGGGCGGCACTGTCCGGTTATCGACTCATTAATACCTGACGTATGCGTGCTGTTTCGCTCATCCTGCTGGTTCCGGCGATTCTGACGGCCGGAAGTATCGCGTTTTCGCAAAGCCGAATTCCCGCGTTCGACAGCGAGCACGACGTCCATGTGGCCCGATTCGGGGAGATACTGAGGATCCTGCGGGAAAATTACGTCGACGAAGAAGAGGTCGATTACGACAAACTCGTACGGGCGGCGATCGAGGGGATGCTCGAGTCGCTCGACGACTACTCGAGGTACCTGCCCCCGGAAAAATTCCTGCAGCTGCAGGAGCAGACCCGGCAGGAATTCGGGGGCGTCGGTATCCGTATCGAGCGGCGGGACGGCCGCATAACGGTCGTCGCGCCGATCGCCGACACACCGGGGGAACGGGCGGGCATCCTGGCCGGCGACCGGATTGTGGGCGTTGACGGCGAGGTCACAACCGACTTCAACACCAGCGACATCAGCGACCTGCTCCGGGGGAAGCCCGGAACCGAAGTCACCCTCACCCTCTACCGGCCCGAAAACGATGCGACCTTCGAGGTCACCGTCGTCCGTGAGATAATCGAAGTAGAGAGTGTCCCGGATGCCTGGATACGCGACGACGCGATCGGATACATCCGGATCAGCCGATTCGGCGAACGCACCGGACGGGAATTTCTCGACGCGCTGGAACCCCTGGAGGCCGCGGACATGGCGGGATTAATCCTCGATTTGCGCAACAACCCGGGGGGACTCCTTTCGGCCGCGGTGGACGTGGCCGGCCGGTTTTTCGATCGCGGAGAAGTGGTCGTTTACACACAGGGGCGCGAGAAGGAAAGCCGGAACGAAATCCGGTCCCGGACATCCGGCCGCGACCGGCAATACCCGATCGCGATTCTGATCAATTCGGGCTCGGCCAGCGCGGCGGAGATCGTGGCCGGAGCCCTCCAGGACACGGGACGGGCCGTGGTGGTGGGACAGACCTCCTTCGGCAAGGGATCGGTCCAGCGCATCGAGTCTCTCCGCGAAGGCGCGGCCCTCCGCTACACGTCGGCGCGTTACTACACCCCGGGAGGAGCCACCATCCACGAACGGGGAGTGGCGCCCGATATCGAAGTGTTGGTTCCGGCGGAAGACGCGGCCCGACTTCTCCGGCAGCGCAACCGTCCCGACCTGGATCCGACGCAATTCCTCGATCGCTTCGGCCACGAGCCCGTTGTCGACATACAGCTGGAGGCCGCGGTCGAAGCGCTCCGGGGGAACACCCTTCGCGCCGACGTTGACGAAAACACCGAACCGGAATCTTCCCGGGCCCAGCCCGCCACCGTAAAGTAGGCGAGCCCACCCGGCGCCGGTCGGGTATTAACGGACCGATCCCGAGCGGCTGCGGGAACGGGCTCCATTGCCGCGATACCCCCCGCGCCGACCGCGCGAACCGTTGCCTCCCCGCGGCGACCGGCCCTGGCTGCGGCCGTTTCCGGACGACTTCGATTGCTTCGCACGGGCGTAAGCATCGGCCACATCAACGGCGTGCTGGGCGTGGTCGTCGTACACCGAAATCTCCTGGCGGATCAGCTTTTCGATGTCGCGCAGGCACCCGAACTCATCCTCGGCACAAAACGAAAGCGCGCGTCCCTCCGCGCCGGCCCGGGCGGTGCGGCCGATGCGATGGACATAGGACTCCGCCTCGTTCGGCAGGTCGTAATTGATCACCAGGCCGATATTCTTCACATCGATGCCGCGGGCGGCCACGTCGGTCGCCACGAGCACCCGGGTCCGACCGGTGCGAAATTTCTCCAGGGAACGCTGGCGGGCCGCCTGGGACTTGTTTCCGTGAATCGCGTCGGCACGAATACCGTCGCGGTCGAGATTGCGGGCCAGGCGACTGGCGCCGTGCTTGGTTTTGCTGAAAACCAGGGTCAGGCCCTCGTCCTCGGCTTCCCGCTGCTGCTGCACCAGGCTCAGGAGCAAGGCGGCTTTGTCCGCCTTGCGCAGGAAACAGATCGAATGCTCGATCTTTTCCGCGGTGGTGGTGGACGGCGTAATGTTCACCGATACCGGCTCGGTCAGCATAGTGGCCGCCAGCCTGGTGATCTCGGCCGACATGGTCGCGGAAAAGAACAGCGTCTGCCGTTCGGCGGGAATCTCCCGCACGATCCGGCGAATGTCGTTAATGAAGCCCATATCGAGCATCCGGTCGGCCTCATCGAGAATAAAGACTTCGACCTCGCCGAGGTCCAGGTGCCCCTGCTCTTTGAGATCGAGAAGGCGCCCCGGGGTCGCCACGAGGACGTCGAGTCCGCGGGCCAGGGCTTTCACCTGCGGTCCCTGGCTGACGCCGCCGTAGACCGTAGCCAGGCTGAAACGTTGGTGTTTGCCGTACTTGCTGAAACTCTCCGCCACCTGCACCGCGAGTTCGCGGGTGGGCGTCAGCACCAGGCAACGCATGCAGCCCCGTTTCACGCGCCGCGCGGACGCCTCCAGGCGCTGCAGCGTCGGCAGGACGAACGCCGCCGTTTTCCCGGTTCCGGTCTGGGCGCAGCCGAGCAAATCGCGGCCCTCCAGGAGAGGCGGAATCGCCTGCGCCTGGATGGGTGACGGCACCCGGTACTCGTTTTCGCGCAATGCGCGTTGCAGGGGCGCGGCCAGCGGCAGCGCCTCGAATGATGGAATCGACATGATCTATTGTTATTTGGGTCCGGTCAAACGCGCACATAAACCGCGCACCATCCGGACGGCTCGATGAGAGAAAAAACGACCCGTACCAATCTCTCACCGATCAAGACCAAGTCAGGGGACTCCGGAAGAAGGATCAAAATGATCCGTGACGCCAAAGCCAGGGACAAAAGACTTCCGTATCGCCCAAAAGGCAAGCGGGAAATAAAAAAATAAACCCGTCTCCGCCGCTCCGGAGGAACCACGACACATCCCCCGCGGCCGGAACGAGAGCGGAAACAAGTCCCTGCGGGCAGGCCCGTCCGATCGGTCGAACCGCCGTGAAAATCGGAATCCGCCCGATGGGCGGGCTAACGACTGCCCTCGGCCACCTGCTTGAGAATCCGCTTCGACGCCGCGATCCCCTTTTCCATGACGCCCAGGTGAAAACTCTCGTCCGGCGCGTGCAGACGGTCCTCGGGAAGAAAAAGCCCGATCATGAGTGAGTCGAGGCCGGTTATGCGCTTGAGGTCGGCGATGATGGGGACACTGCCGCCCTCCCGCAGGTAGAGGGGAGGTTTGCCGAATTCCGCCGCAATCGCCCGGTCGGCAGCGCGGAAAGCCGAGGCCAGCGCGGCAGGTTGATCCTGCGGCGTATTCGGTTTACCCGGCGGCACCACCAGGTAAGGCGCACCGGAGTGGCCCGGGGTGACGGTGAGGGAAACTCCCCGGGGACACCGTTTCTTCAGGGTGTCCACCACCGCCTCCTGAATGCGGGCCGGATCCTGTTCGGCCACCAGGCGGCAACTGATCTTGGCGAACGCGCGGCTCGGAATCACCGTCTTGGATCCCTCCCCCTGGTAACCGCCGCCGATGCCGTTAAACTCGAGGGTGGGACGAAAACGCACACCCTCGAAAGGGGTGTAACCCTTTTCCGTATGAAAGGCGTCGATACCGAGAAAGCGGGCGTAATCGTCGCTCGACACCCCGAGGCGCCCGACCTCCTCCCGCTCCCAGTCCTCCACCGGGCGGACATCGTCGTAAAACCCGGGTACGTCGACCCGACCGTCGCGATCGTGGAGCGAGGCACAGAGTTCGGTCAGCGCCTGCACCGGATTCAGCACCGCCCCGCCGTGCACACCGGAATGCAGATCGGACTTCGGACCGGTGACATCGACTTGCAGGCAAACGATACCGCGCAGCCCGGTGGTCACGACAATCTGGGATTCATTGGGGCTTCCCGTATCCGAAAGGTAAACAAAATCGGCGTCGAAGAGATCCCGGTTTTTCTCCAGGAAGGGCACAAAGCTGGGACTGCCGATTTCCTCCTCCCCCTCGATGAGGAAGGTGATGCGCAGGGGCAGGTCGGGAGATTCCTCCAGCAGCTGCGCCACGGCCGCGAGGTGGGTCATCAGGGGGCCCTTGTTATCGGCCGCCCCGCGCCCGTAAAGGCGCCCGTCCCGCTCCTCCGGCTCGAACGGCGGCGTGGTCCAGAGGTCGATCGGGTCCGGAGGCTGGACATCGTAGTGCCCGTAAATCACCACGTGCGGCCAGGAGGGGTCCCCCTCGCGCCGTCCGATAATGATGGGGTGAAGGGGGGTCGGCATTTCCCGCACCGAAAACCCCACCCGCTTCAGGAGACCTCCGATATAGTCTCGCGCCCCCTTCATACCGTCCCGCTGTGTCGAGTCGGTGGAAACGCTGGGAAAGCGCACGAATTCCTTCAAAGATGCGACGGGATCGAACATCCCGGAATCCTAGGGGGGAGAGGACCGGAAGGACAACAACCGTTTTGGACTAACGGCTCTGCCGGGCCTCTTCGTAGTAGCGGAGAGCCCGGGGCATGTGATTCTCCAAGTCACTGACACGCCTTCCGTGCGAGGGATGGGTGGAGAGGAAGGCGGGAGGGCTGGCGCGCCCCTCGGCCGCCTCCGCCATCCGCTCCCAGAAACGGGGTGCCGCCCGCGGGTCGTAACCGGCGCGGGCGGAATAATAAAGACCCAGCTCATCCGCTTCGGATTCGGCACTCCGGGAATAGGGAAGGATGTAACCGAAAGTGGCACCGGCCCCGTAAGCCATCAGGGCCATCTGGCGGGTTTCCGTTTCCCGGTTGCGCAAAGCGACATCCAGGGCGATACCGCCGGCCGAAACCAGGAGGTACTGAGACATGCGTTCATTACCGTGGCGGGCGGTGACATGGGCCACCTCGTGCCCCATCACCACGGCGAGATCGTCATCGGTTTCCACCAATTGAAACAACCCGGTATAGACACCCACTTTGCCTCCGGGAAGGGCAAAGGCGTTGATGGCGTCGTCCTCGAACAGCACGAACTCCCAATCCAGTCCGGGAATATCCCTTTCCGCCACCGCGGCGATCCGCCGGCCCACGCGTTCGACCCTTTCCCGTTTCTCGCGGTCGTCGGAAACCGTCTCGGCATCCTTGATCTCGGCGAACGTACTTTCACCCAGGGCGATTTCCTGCTCCATGGGAATCAGGGAGAGGCTGCGACGACCGGTGTCCGGCACGACGTGGCAACCCGCCACCGCGAGACAGACCACCAGGCCGGAAATAAAAAAGCGTGTCATTGATTTCATAAAAAGAGGGTTCCGGATCAGACCAGGTCGCAGGCGTCGGCGGGCATCCAATGAGCGTCTTTGCCCTCCCATTTGACATTGCACCCGATGGGATTGGTCATCGGCCGCTCGACCGGCCGGCCGTTCAAATG
>PXDC01000157.1 GCA_003565135.1 Verrucomicrobiota bacterium | reverse complement strand
TCCGACATCGACGGCGGCAACGTCACCGAGGTCTTCGACGGATCCGGTATGAACGGTATCGCCGTGGACATCCACCTAACCGACGACCACCTGTACTGGACCGAACACGCCGGCAGCAGCAGTCAGGGCGGCGTCTGGCGCGCCGATAGGGACGGAAGCAATGCCGAGCTCTTCGTCGAGAACAACGGCACCTTCACCGCGCCCCATTTCCTGGCCGTCTCGGAGACCCATAACAGGATTTACTTCACCTGTTTCAGCAGCGGCATCATTCAGGCCGATCTCGACGACGGCGACAACGTGAGTGTGCTCTGGAACGAGTTTCCCGCCACGTTTACCGGGATTACCCTCCGCGGCGATAACGAACTGGTCTGGCTGACGACCGCCGCCGACGCCATTTATCGCACTCAGCTTCCCTCGGGCGACACACCGGAGGAAGACGTCTTCATAAACGTTCCCGGGGCCGGGGAAACGTACGGCGCGACGTATCACGCCGGCGAGGACGCCCTGTACTTCACCAATTTCGGCGCCGGAACCCTCCATCGCTTCGATTTCGCCGCCGGCGAAGCCACGCTGTTGCGAGAGGGACTGGTCAGTCCCCTCGGCGTCAAACTCAGCCCGTCGGACACCCATCTTCTGATCGCCGAACGGGGACGCGGTGTTACCGCGTATCAGATTGACAACTACGGCTACGAACTGCTGGCCGACGCTTCCGGCGCCCACTTCGGAGTGGCTGTTTCCGCGGATCCCGAGCCGCTCGACGACGGGACGCCCCCACCCCCGCCCCCTGAGGAAGGCGACGCCGTTTTCTTCGCCGACTTTGAAAACGATACGGTCGGCGACGTCCCCCTCGACGTCTCCCAGGGCGGCGTCTGGACCACCGTGAGCGAAGAGCCGGCCGAAGGTTCCGTCATGGTCATGCTCGACGAGGACAACGTCTTCGGCTTCGGAGCCGACAATCAATTCCTCCGCTACGAAAGCATGCGGGATTACGACCTGGACGCAACGTTCGAGGGGCTCGACGTGCTGACCGTCAACTTCGATGTGATCACGCGCTTCCCGGAGGGTGATGATGGTCGCTGGCTCAACGTGCGGGTGCGCGGCGGGGGCACCGACGCCCACATCCTCAGCCTGCGCAACAACAGCCAGCGAATTCGCGGCGACAGCGACATCGGAGATCCCCGGTACGCCGATCCGGACGTCCCGGTCCGCCTTAGCCTCATCGTCAACAACGCCACCGACACCATCACCTACGACGGCCCCGACGGCGATTCCCACGAACTCGCCTCCACCTTTGCTGCGGTCTGGGTCTACGAATACCTGACCCGGGAATGGATCCATATCATTCCGGAATACCAGCGGAACAGTGACGCCGCCGCCGGCACACTCATGGATTTGGTGCGCTTCCAGATCGATTCCGACCCTCCCCTGCGCTCCTTCGACTTCGACAATATCAGTGTGATCAAAGGTGCCGTCATACCCGAACCGGCCGAATTCGAGTTTCCTCACGATCTCCCCGATGTGCGCATTCACACGGCCATCGAAATCGAATTCGATACCGTCGAAGGCGCCTATTACCAGGTCGAATCATCGGAAGACCTGGAGGAATGGACCCCCGTCGCCCCACCGGTGGCGGGCGACGGCGGCATTATGTCGACGCTCGTGTCCACCCGGGAAGACAGCCCCCAGGCCTTCCGGGTCAGGACATCCGAGCCGGACTGAAGGCTGCGCGAACCGGCGCTCTTACCGGTGCCCATCGCCAGCGGCATGAACCATCCCGGCAAACGCTTGGCACCGGAACCGCCGGGTCGGGACGAATCACTCGAAACTCAACTTGTCGTCGCGATCGAGCAAGTCGGCAACGTGCCTGGCATAATTCCACGCGCCGGGAGTCGCGTTTTCCAGGGTGACCGCACTTTGTTCCAGCGCCAGGGCCAGCGCCTGGGGCAGGTCCATAAACCGCATCACCTGCAGCAATTCCGGTCCCTCCCGATGGGAAACCGGTGGCTCGTACAGGTGGAGCCGGTCGACTCCCCCGTCCATCACCGCCGCATATAAAGCCACTCCGGCCATGACCCGGTCACCGCGCAGCGTCAGCGGTAAGCCCGACGTTGCGTCGTTGGTCCGCAGGACCTCCACCGCCCGCAGGGTATCCAAAACCCGCTGCCCGTCGAGGGTTTGTCCGATTATGGGAAAACTCCGGCGAAGATGGACCGCGTCGCGCGAATCCGGCTCCGCCCAGGTATGCGGACCGATACCCCGCGGCGCCAGCAGGGCGTAGGCGACGTTTCCTTCCTCCAGCAGACGCCGCCCGAGCGCAAACGCGCCCTCGTCGTACGCCACCTCCGGATAACCGGGCAGCTCCCCGGCAAACGCATGCCCGGCCGCCCGCAGGAACGCCTCCCAACCCGACGCGTCCGCCACATTCAGGATCAACGCCTCAGGATCGGCGCCGGCCGCGCGGGCCAGGTACAATCTCAACTCCACGTGGCGCTCGACCGTAAAATCCCACGCCTCCAGGCGCACCCCTTCGCGCTCGGCCTCGAAAGCACGCTTCGCCCCCGGATCGACCGGCTCGTCCGGCCAATTGCGGAATACCGTATCCTCCAGTGCCGCCCGGAATTCGTCGCGCTGCCGCCGCCACGTGCCGACATCCTCCGGCACCTCCACCACTGCGGCGGGCACGAAAGTCTCGTGGATACGCGTGACGATCTCATCCTCGGGCAAATCATCGAACACCCGCAGGTCCGCCTCCTCGAAAAACGAGACC
>PXDC01000046.1 GCA_003565135.1 Verrucomicrobiota bacterium | reverse complement strand
TGATCGACGCTTCCGGAAACGAAAACCACGGCACCGTCATCAACAACAACCCGGGCGTCAACAAATCGGTGCCCGGCGTTCACGGCAATGCGTTGTACTTCGACGGGGCCGATGACCGGGTCGATGCGACGGCCTTCGACATCGACGACACCTTCACCATCGCGCTTTGGGTCAATCCCGCCACCACCACCGACCGGCAGGCTTTCCTGGGCAAACACGACAGCAACGGGGGCAACCAATTTGTGCTGGGTTTTTTCAGCGGCTATCACGTTAGAATCCGCGGGGTCACCCATCAGGCGGGCACACCCCAGACCGGTTGGCAGCACATCACGGTCGTCGGTGAGGCGACGGGCGCCAACTCGACCACGGTGACGTTGTATCGAAATGCCATCCCCCTGTGGACGCATACGCTTGGCGCCAGGATAGGCAATGTCGCCGGCGGTCTGGGCTGGACCCTGGGGCAGGAGTGGGACGCCGGCCCCGTGACGAGCGATTACTTTAACGGCGACATTGACGACGTCAAAATCTGGAACGGCGCATTGACCGCGGAGGAGGTCGGAAATGAATTTAATGGAGGCATCATCGCGCTCGGGTCAGGGCCGGGCGCCTCGCCCGAGACCAATTTCATGGCGCATGAAGCGACCGTTACTGAAGATCTCAGTGCGGAACTGCTAGGCCACCAAGTCGGCGTTTACGGCGACACCCTCGTTCTCGGCGCGCCGTTCGGAACCATTCATTACGGGGATGGGGAGCAGCCCGGGGCCTCCGTGTTCGAGCGAACCGATGGCGAGTGGAACTTCGTAAAGCTGCTGAACTTCGGCGACGGAACCGATAACGACACCGGGCACACCGTCGTCATCCATGAGGACACCATTGCCGTGGGATCGCCCTATACGCGGCGGGTTCTGATCGGAACCCGAATGATCGCGACCCGAATCGACGGCGAGTGGGTCGAGCAGGCCCGGCTTTCTTCCGGGGACGAACTGTTCGGCGATGCCCTCGCCCTGCACGGCGACACGCTCGTGGTGGGTTCGCGCAGCGTCGGGTCGAATCTCGCATCGGCCACCGTGTTTGTCCGCTCTGATGGGGAATGGACCCAGCAGGCCCGCTTGTTGACGCCTGGCAGAAACCGCGAGGAAGGCATTGCCCTCCATGAGGACACGCTGGTGATTATGGACAGTTCAAACGACTTTGGCTCCGCCTTTGTCTTCGAGCGCGAGGGCACCACTTGGACGCAGGTCCGGCGGTTGACCGCACCCGACACTCCCGCCGGGAACATGTTACGGCGATCCGTCTCGGTCCATGGCGACGCCATCGCCGTCGGGGATGTGCGCACCGGCGATCATGAAGGGCGGATCTATCTCTACCGCAGGCAAGGCGACTCCTGGGTGTTCGAGACCAAAATCACGCCGCCGGTAAAGGAGTCGAACTTTTGGCCTGAAAATGAGTTCGGACGGAACGTGGTCTTGCATGAGGATGCCCTTTTCACCGGGTCAACCGAGGATGGCGTTGGCACGCTGATTTCGAGGGGGGGCGCCTACCTTTACGGCCGCAACAATGACGAATGGAGCTTGCGAAAAGAATTCAAAGTCGTGGCTCCCCATCTGGGTTTTGAATGGCGGTTCGGCGAACATATCGCCTTCGACGGGACGACGGTGGTGGCATCCACCGAACCTTTTGGGGACGGGCTGGCACCAATTGTGGAGGTGTTTCGAGTCACACCAACGGCAAAGGTTCCGCGGATCCGCGCGCTCCTCTACCAACCGGACGCCGTGACATTCCCCGATGGCGATCCCGCCGCCGCTGCCTTTCGCTACCGGCAACAGCTCTACCAGGAGGACGACGACGGCATTCGGCCCCTACACGAACTGATGTCCGGGTTTTACGGCCCAACGGAGCGGGAACGCGCGCTCGAAGCCGAATCCCTGTTGCGCCACTCCATCGCGTTGTTTCCGGGCGTACCTGAGCTGGAGCAACTCCTCCTCGACCTCTACTACGACCGCACCGTCGCCGAAGCCATTCTCGTCGGTGCACTTGCCGAGGACACCGAACGCGCACGCTTCGGCCCCCCGCTGGCCAATCCGCCGCCAGTCACCGGCTTCATCATCGATAACGAAATCCCCCTCTTCCGCGATTTGATTGTGGCCGCCGAGATCGCGATGGCCGGTTACTTCGCCCTCCTCTCGGACGATCTTGGTCTGCCTGCCGATCCACCCTATGGATACACACTCTTCCGCGACCTCGTGCCGGACCGCGGGCTCATGGCCGCCACTTACGACGACGGTGAGGGCGGAACCGTGCCCGTCACCGGGGAGGCCGTGCTTTTCTCCGGCTTCAAAGACCTCGTAATTCTCTTCGAACTCCTGCGTGATCACGGTCGCGCCGCCCATTCCCTTGCCCGTTTGCTCGTGGCGCGCGACGCGCCGGGTGACCGCGATGAAGCCAAGACACTCATCGCCAAAAGCGAACGCTTCCTCTTCCTGCAGGGCAGCTTGTTGCAGAGCATCTTCTCCGAGCTTCCGGGATCTGAGGATCCGTCGGGCCTGGCGCAAGCCATCGCGGGCTGGAGCAGTGCCATCGAGTCGCTTGCGAACCTCCGACAGAACATCGTGGGTGAGGCCAACTTCCTCGGCTTCGCACCCGATTTTCTCATGTTGATCGAGAACTTCACCGGTCCGGGCAGCGACCTTTTCGACTCCTTCGATGTGTTCAAAGAACGCCTTTCGCTGAACACGCTCGACTCCACCCTTCGCCGCGCCAACGACCGCC
>PXDC01000332.1 GCA_003565135.1 Verrucomicrobiota bacterium | reverse complement strand
CGCGACGCGGAAACCCTCGGAGAAATGCTCCTTTTCCGGCAGAACGGCCGGCCGGTTCTTCTGCGTGATCTCGCTTCGTTCGAACTCGGCGAGGGGCCGGCCCACATTGTGCGGGAGAACCAGAACCGCGCCGTACAGGTCAACGGCGACATCAACACCTCCGTCGCCGATGTCGGCACCATCATGAGTCAGGTTCAGGCCCGCATGGCCGATTTCGAGCTGCCCGACCAGTACAGCATGATCTACGGCGGCCAGTGGGAAACGATCGAAGAAACCAACCGGGAACTCACGGTCGTGATTTCCCTCTCCCTTTTCCTCGTTTTTGTCGTTCTCGCCGTCCAGTACGAACGCTTGAGCAATCCCCTCGTCATCCTGACCACCGCACCGCTGGCACTGGTAGGCGTCAGCCTGATCCTCTGGCTGACCGGAACCCCGGTTTCGGCGCCGGTACTCATCGGCGTCATTCTCCTCGTCGGCATTGTTGTCAACAACGCCATCCTGCTGGTGGAGTACATCGAAATAGGCCGCCGCGACCGCCACCTGTCCGTCAGCCGCGCTATTGTCGAGGCCGGCGCCATCCGCCTCAGACCGATATTGATGACCACATCGACGACGGTGCTGGGGATGACGCCGCTCGCCATAGGGCTCGGCTCGGGTGCCGAGATTATGCGTCCGCTCGCTCTTTCCGTCATCGGCGGCCTGGCCGTATCCATGCTCCTGACCCTTTTTGTGATCCCCTCCCTTTACCTGATCGTAAGCGCCGCTTCCGAGCGCCTCAGAACTTTCCTGACCGGAATCCCGCAAACCCGAACCTGAGGGGACCTTCCCGCGGCCAGCCACATGTTCCCGGCGCCGGATGCCCTGACCTCCGGGAAGCGCCTCGACGAGAGCAAAACGTTCCTTCCGCAGCGGACCGTTCTCCGGGGAGTGTCGTGATTGGTCGGCGGTGGGCAAAAAACCTGGCCGACCACGTTCCGGGCGTCGACTTGCTGGCGTCGCTCGACTTTGCGGCCCCGGATCGCATCGGTGCCATCGCTCACTCAGTCGGCGGCGACAACGCCTGCTTTCCGTTCTCCATCGACCCACGTATCGCCGCCGGGATCATGCACGGTCGCATCCGGATCCATCCCCGGAAAAACCCTCCTTCGGCATCTCGAGAACCGACTTCTCCACCCCGATTCGATAACGCTCCGGCAGCGGTTCGATGCGCCCGGCGTATTCTTCCAGGCGATCCTCCACCAGCCCCCGGTCGATCAGCTCCCGTTCCGGCTGCGCCGCCAAATCCCCGACATCATTCAGGAACGCGTCCATTTCCCGGCGCATCCGCGCCATTGCGTCCGCGTATTCCGGCTGTTCGGCGAGATTGTGCACGTTGTCGGGGTCCGCCGTGGCATCGTACAACTCTTCCCGCGGTTTGGTCTCGCGGAACCACGCCCGTTGCGCGTCATCGAGCTTTCCCTCCGCGCACAGCCTGCGGGCGACCCGGGTGGTTTCCATCCGCTCCATGTAGCGGATACGCTGAGCATACGGCAGCCGGGGGAAAAAGTTCCTGATGTAGTGAAAGCGCCCGTCCCGGACGACCCGAATACGATCGAATGCTTCGTCCATGCGGTCGCGCCCGGCAAAACAGTAGGCCCTCGGTTCCCGGGCCGCGTCGCCCAGAAACGCCCGACCCTCGTAATCCGGCGGAATCGGTACGCCCATTATCGAAAGAATCGTGGGCGCAATATCAACCCAACTCACAAGTCGGGCACTGCGTTCACCTTTTCCCACCCTGCCGGGCCACCGGACAATCAAGGGCAGGTGGATTCCCGCATCATAACACCAACGCTTTTCGCGCAGAAGTCCGCGACCGTGATCGCTCATGTAAATGACCACCGTGCGGTCGCGTTCCCCACTCCGCTCCAAGGCCTCCAGCGCCCGCGCCACCTGCATGTCCTGCATCTGAAGGCAGTCATAATAACGCGCGATGTCACCCCTCACTTCCGGCGTGTCCGGGAGGTAGGCGGGAACGCGAACCTGATCCGGGTCGCAACACCCGTCCTCACCGAGACAAGGAACCACCTTCTCCCTCCATGTCTCTTCCCACAACGTGCTCTCATGCGTGATCTCGAAATTGTGATAGAGAAACCACGGTTTCTTGTTGAGACGGCGGGCGGCCAGATCATCGAACCATTCCGCGGTATTGTCGGCAAAATCGTCCGGGGGCGAAAAATTGAAGTCGGTTTTATTGGCCCAATTGACGTACCCGCCGGCCTTGCGAATCTCACCGGTAAAAAGCGCGGGCGGATCGACCAATGTGGACCGCATGTGGTGCGAACCGATGGAGAAGGCGTATTTACCGGTGACGAGCGTCGACCGGCTGGGGGCACAGACCGGCGCGGTGGAAAAGGCCTGATCATACACCCGGCCTTCCCTCGCGAGTCCGTCTATCGCCGGGGTGCTGGCGGACAAATCACCATAACACCCGTGATGGCGTCCCGTGTCCTCCCCGACCAGGAGCATGACATTCCATTCGTTCATTGCGTGGTAAGTATTGGTTTGCGGAACGCCTCGCGGTATTCCTTTGTCTTCCGACTGGCAACCCCCGGGAAAGGCGTTCGATCGAACGCCGCGTCGCGCTCTCCGATCTACCAGGCGTAGGCTTTGGGCGCTTCCCCGCCCGGACCCGGCCAGATCCGATCGAGTTCGACCAGAGTCGCGTCATCCAGCGTCACCTCGGTGGCCCTCGCCGCCATTTCCAGTTGTTCCAAAGTCCTCGGACCGATAATCGG
>PXDC01000115.1 GCA_003565135.1 Verrucomicrobiota bacterium | reverse complement strand
GGTGACCGACGTATCGCCGTAAATCATTTCGACAAAGGCATCGCCTTCCAGTTCGGGCAAGGTCACCTCGTCAAAGGTCCCGGTCACACTACCGGCGGTCAGGACCTCGAACGTATCACCGATTTCCGGCACGAAATCCTCCTCGAACAGAAGAGAAAGGTTCCCGGAAAGGGAGGCCCCGCCGTCAATCTCAAGTACCCCGAACCGGCCCGCCGCCGTTCCGCCCAGGCTCACCTGCAACAGTTCGCCGGACAGGTAGTCAGCCCCGACCTCCACCCGGCTTCCCGCGTCGACCACGAGCTCGCCGTCATTGGTATCGATTCGATTCAGCGACAACCCGCCGCCGTCTACAGCGCGAAGCGTACCCGAATGGGTAAATTCGCTGGCAAGAATCGACACGTTGCTCCCGGCGGCCTCGGAGGAAACGATTCCGTGGTTCGTGAGTGCGCGGTTGGTATTTCCGAGGTAACCGCCGGTCGCTCCGCTGCGGACGGTAATATCCGGACCCACGATCAGGTGACTGTCCCCCCAGGGCTCGACGCGGTTGCGGATATCGGAACCGGTGGTGCCGTCGAGAACCACCTCCCCGGATCCGCCGAGCGTCTGTTCCGCATCTCCTTCGAAGCGGAGCCGCGTGTTCGAACCGGTGCTCGCCAACCGGACGACCGCGCCGGCCAGCGTCAGGTCGCCGTCGACCAGGACGGTCTCGCTGTTGGGGACGGTCAGTTCCATGGATTCGAGTGTGACGTCTTCCAGGGTTCCCCCTCCGGTGGCGGCGAGGATTACGTCGTCGCTCGTCGTGACGGTGCCCTGACGGATCCGTCCCCCGTACAGCTCCCAGGGTCCGGTCGTCACATCGAGAGCAAGGGTCTCCCCGGCATTTTCAAACACTCCGGTCAGACGCACGGTCCCTCCCGTACGGTCGAACGTCCCGAGAGCATCCCAGGAAAACGTGCCGCCGAGGTTAACGAGGGACTCATCCGCGCTCATCGTTCCGGCATTTGTCCAGTTTCCCTCCAGATTCAGTTGGCTTGCGTTCGCCGTGAGGTCCGTTGTGTTGGTCCATTCGCCCCGCAAAGCGAGCGAGGTTTCTGCCGGTACTGTGACCGGTTCGTTCAATGTGTACGGTCCGCCGTCAAGCACGACCCGGCTGCCCTCTCCGGAAAGTTCCACCGTGTTGAGGTCGCCGGTTAACGATCCCACATCGAGTTCGCCCCCTTCGATCGCCCTCAGGGTGCCGAGGTTGAGAAACGTTTCGGCCAGAATGAACACCGTGCTGCCGGAAATTTCGGAAGACACGGTTCCATTGAGGGTAAGGTCCCGGTTGTCATTGCCCACGTAACCACCGGTGGATTCGCTGCGAATCGTAACCCCCGGCGCCACGATCAAATGGCTGTCGCCCCAGGGCTCGACCCGGTTACGGATATCGGACCCGGTCGTTCCGCCAAAAATCAGCTCGCCCGTACCATCGAGAAACTGGTCTCCGCCTCCGTCGAAGCGAAGCCGGGTATTCGATCCACTGCTGGCCAGGCGCACCGAAGCATCATCGAGTATCAGGTCTCCCAGGACCGTCAACATGACACTGTTGGGAACAACCAGTTCGAAGCCGGCGAGGGTGACATCTTCAAAGGCGCTGTTGCCGGAAAAGGCAACCGTGCCTTCCTCCTCAACGCTGAGTGTTCCCAGGCGGAGAGTCCCCCCGTCCGCCTCGTAGGTGCCGGCGAGAACTTCAAAATTCTCCAGGACCGTCAAGGTGCCCCCGGTATGCCGGAGGGTGGCGCCCGGTGCGTCGATGACGAGCCGGTCGACGGTGACATCGGCGTCGAGCAGGACGGTGTAGTCACCGGCGGCATCGATGGTCACGGTATAACGGTCGCCGGGATCGGGAGAATCGTTGTCGGGGTAGTTCGGTGCGCTGCTCCAATTGTCGCCATCGGTCCACGCACCATCCGCTGCCATCCAGATGGTCCCGTCCTCGGCGTCCGGTTCGTCCCGGGTGGTAAACGACCAGACCGGACCGTCGGTGCTGCCGTGATCATTGAGGGATACAATCTGCCAGAAGTACTCGGTGCTCCATTCCAAGGTGTCGGTCGGGTATGCGGATTCGGCCAAGGTCGCCGCCAGATCCGATTCGGTCAGGGTCGGGGAAGTCCCGAGGTAAACCTCGAAATTCCCGGCAAACCCGCCGTCCTGCCATTCCAGTGTCGGGTTGATAACAACCTGGGTCGCTCCGTCCGGGGGGAAAGGCGAACCGGCGGGTAGAGGCGCCATGTCCGGGACCGACGCCATAACCGAATCCGCCTGGTAGACGATTTCCAGCAACGGCCCATCCCCGTCCTCGGGAACCTGAACTTCATCGAACGTACCGGTGACACCGGTGCCGGAAAGGAAGGTGTATGTGTCGCCCAGCTCGGGAATATACGAGTCGACAAACGCCACCACCAGCCGCCCGCCCAGGGTAGCCTCACCGTCAACGACGATTCGTCCAAACTCCGACTCCGAGGTACCGGCCAGACCAATCGACACCTCTTCGCCGGCAGCCAGGGGACCGCCAACCGCAATCTCTCCTCCGGTGCCGGCGTGAAGGGTTCCCGTATGGGTGGACAGCGCTTCCAGGTCGAGCACTCCTCCGTTCTCGGCCGCGAGGGTTCCGTGATTGTGCACCGCCTCGCCCATCACTTCCAGGGTGGAGCCGCCCAGATCCGAGAGCACCGTCCCGTGCAACGTCAGCGGCAACCCCGCCTGGCCGATCCGGCCCCCGGTCGCCACCGTGCGCAGCGTGATC
>PXDC01000335.1 GCA_003565135.1 Verrucomicrobiota bacterium | reverse complement strand
CCGCCGCCGCCGCCAGCAACAACAGCATCAATTCGATCATCCCCGCACCGCTCCCCTCTTCTTGAGTTCCTCCACCTGCAGGCGAACCCCGTCCACCCGGGGAGTCAGCAGGTAAAGCGCGCCCAACTCCACCAGTTCGTCGATCAGCGACAGGTCGAAGGCGTGGATGGCGGACGGCACGTCGAACGACTTGGCCCGGTAGGTCAGGAGATTGTTGGTATCCTCGATCTGCAGCGCGGAAACGAGAAGCCTGGCCCGCGGCAATCCGGCGTCCTCCAGGACGGAGAGGTATTCGACGTTGCCCAGCATGGTCTTGCACGGCAGGCCGGAAAGTTTCCCCGGATCCGTATCGATGGCCAATACCCGTTCGCCGGCCGAACAGAGCCGGCGCACGATATTCCGGCCCATCGCGTTCATTCCCACGACGATGATGTGGCCGCTCATCTCATCGGCCGGCGGCGACTCGTCCTCCTTCGACGCCTTGAAGGGGCGCAACAGCCCCAACCGCCGCACCAGCCGGTACAGGGGTTCGTTGTAGAGGATCATGTAGGAAGACAGCGCGATGGTGACCACCCCCACCACGGCCGTAAGCGAAAGAATCGACGTATCAATGAGACCGGTCGCCACGCCCATAGCCGCAAAGATAAAGGAGAACTCGGAGATCTGGGCCACGGTCACGCTGGTGAAAAACGATGTTTTCTCCCCGTAACCCATCCGGCTGATAATGAGCATGAAGATAAAGGGATTGCCGATGAGCACGAACAGGGAAAGCACGACCGCCGGCCACCACTGCTCCAGCGCGGCGCCGAATTCCATCTGGATGCCGAGGGAGACAAAAAAGATCGCGATGAAAAAATTCATCAACGGATGCACCCGCCGCCGGAGGTCGTCGTTGTAGGGGAGCTGGGCCAGGCTGAGCCCCGCGATAAAGGCGCCGATCTCCAGTGACAGTTCCATCACCTCCGCCCCGGCCACGATGACAAAACACCAGCAGAGGCTCCAGATAAAGATCGTCTCGGGAGACCGGGCCGCCCAGGCAAAGGGGCGCGGCAAAAGGTAGCGGGAAGCCACCAGCACCACCACGAGAAGGAGGGCCATGCCCCCGAACGCCTTTCCCAGTCCAACAAGGGAGGTACTGAGCTCGATGGTATCCGCCGACCCGATACCCGCCAGGAAGGTGAGGACAACAATGACCACGATATCCTGGACCAGGAAGATGCCCACCGCAATCCGTCCGTAGAGGGAATTCAGGTCGTCCTTCTGATCGAGCAGCTTAACCACCACCACGGTGCTGCTGAAAGTCAGGGCCGTGGCCAGGAACAACGACTCCATCATGTCGAATCCAAGCAGCCAAGACACCACAAATCCGCCCGCCGCGGTAAAAACCACCTGCCCGATTCCCGCCGCCACGGCCACCTTCCCGACCGCCCGGATCTTGTCAAAACTCAACTCCAGTCCCACGAGGAACAGCAGCAGGGCAATCCCGACCTCGGCGATCAGTTCGAGGGCGTGGGAAAACTCAAGCAGCCCGGTCGCCGGCCCGAGGACCAGGCCGGCCAGGATGTAGGCGACGATGGAGGGAACCTTAGCCAACCGCGCTCCCAGGGAAAAAACCACAGCGGCGACGATAATCACGCCCAGGCTGAATATGAATTGCTCCCCGATCATCAATGTGCTCGCTCGGCCCGCATGCATCTCCGGACGCGCGGGTTAACCAAGGAGAAGGGAGCTTGCGGCCGATTTCGAACAAAAAGATTCGGAATCGCACGCGCCCCCCGCGGCCGCAATCCCCGGGGGGCAACGCTTGGCCCGCCCGCCCCCTTTTTAATCTTCGGCCCGTTCGCCGGGCGGGGCCATCTTGACGATCCTGGGGTCGAATCGCGCCACTGCGGCGACGAGATCCTCCTGCGCCGCCATGACCCGGTGAATGTCCTTGTAAACTCCCGGCACCTCGTCCGTTCCGGCCGAAAGCACCCACACCCCGGCAGCCTCGATTTCCCGGCGCACGTTGCCCCAGGCAAACGTGTTCCTGGCCTGCTTTCGGCTCATGACCCGGCCGGCACCGTGGGCGGCGCTGTGCAACGAATCCGGGTGCCCCTTGCCCCGCACCACGAATCCCGGCGTCGCCATCGACCCCGGAATGATTCCCAGCACCCCTTCACCCGCGGGCGTCGCTCCCTTGCGATGAACGATCACCTCCCGGTCCCCCCCGCCTATCCGGTGGGTTTCCTTCCAGGCGAAGTTGTGATGATTCTCCAGGTCCAGCAGCACCGGGTCGCCCACCGCCTTTCTCATGTGCCGGTGGATCACCTCGTGATTGGCCGCCGCGTACCGTCCCATCAGGTTCATGGCCTCCCAGTACTCCCGGCCCGCCTCGGTCTCCAAATCCAGCCAGGCCAGGTGCCTGAGGGGTTTGGGCAGGTCGCGGTGCCGGTCCATGGCGATCCGGCTGTAGTGGGAACAGACCTGCGCCCCGGTCCCGCGCGACCCGCTGTGACTGAGCAGGGCAAGGTAGCTTCCGGGCTGCAGACCGAGATCGGCTGTCGTGACCGTAAGCTCGCCGAACTCGACGAAATGGTTGCCCGAACCGCTGGTTCCCAGTTGCGCCCACGCTTTGTCCCGGAAACGCTGTGTCACCGGAGACACCGACCAGTCCCCGTCCATGACCGCATGCTCCCGCCTTTGCCGGAAGGCCGCCCCCAGCCCGAATCGGGATTCGTTTTCCAGGATCCGGGCCAGGCGGTCCTTTTCCCCGGGAATCCGGTCGGCCGGGCGGTCGAAGACGGTCAT